>NZ_JBSQBN010000079.1:0-20907 GCF_053850585.1 Shewanella sp. A22 | reverse complement strand
GTCTCTCAGGTATTCCACTTCTGTGTTACATCGATTTAAAAGGGAACAACCATTTCTACATCAATGTGCCTTGAATTGAAAAACCTGAGAGACTCTGAACTGACCAGATATTTAATGAGATTGGTATAATAGGTAAATTATTTAGCCGTTAACGCCATAACTTGCTGACAATAGGCAAGGTGATGACGAATCGTATCTAAAAACTGCGATGCTTGGTAATCGACTAAGTACCAATAGCTGGCGCTATGTTGTGGGTCTTCATTGTAAAACAATGCTTCAGCAGTCAGTAAATCTTCTTGGCTCGCATATGATAACCAATGCACGCTGGGTAAATTACTTAATGCAGCCAAAAGCGCATATTGCATATCTAGGTTAATAGGGCGCTTAGTTGTGACTTGCAGGGCTAGGGTTTGTGCCGTCGAAAACTTAATGTTGTTTGGCTTTTGCTCTCGTTGTCGAACGACATCACTCAGTAGCACTTCAAATGGATTGATATCAGGCATTTGTGTACCAGCATCAAGTTCAACTTGTACTGTTGCTTCGTTAATCCATAATTCAGGCCAAATTATATTGTCACTGGTTAATTGCAGCCCTAATGCGAGACGACGTTCCCCTAACCAGTTATGAACCATACAGGGTAAATAAGCGTCAGCAGACATGTCTTGTGGACGTTGTAATGACGGCATCAATGACATCCGTTGTACATTAACGTGTTTAGCCACAATCGACATTAAAAAAAGGGTCACTAAGCCTGATGACGGCCAACAATTTAATTGATTTTTCAAAGTATTGGCTACTTGTGTGAGTAACATTACTAAATGTGTGTCACCTAGGCTATTATTGACCGTAAAGGCATCAGCTGAGCCAGCGTAAGGGCCATTACAGATATTGATAACATTATCGTCGTCATGCTGTGTGCCATTAAAAATAAAGCTGTGGCCAACTTTTGCTGGTTGCCAATCACCATGGGCATTGCCAATGATGGTCACTTCTTGGTACGACTCAGTCGCAGTGGTTAAGGGAATGGCTGAGTCATTTTGTGTTTGCATTACGTTTTATTCGCTTTTATCTAAAATAGGTCAAAAGACCATGACAATGTCACCTTAGTAGGTGATAAATCAATGGGCATAAAATAATTGTAACTCATTGATACTGTGATAGGTCGATAATCTTTATAAAAGTGCTTTTGTCTGTAGTGAGGTCAAAATTAGGTTAAAAAACCTTTTCTTTTTGTAACGCTTTAGTATAAATTAAAACAACTGTTTTAATTATTTGTTTAAGAGACTCTTATGAACCCATACCAAGCCCCGTTAAAGGACATGCAATTCTTGTTGGAACAGGTATTTGATGCCAAATCAACGTGGGAGCAACTTCCTGCCATGGCTGATGCTGTTGATATGGATACTGCGTCAGCCATTTTAGATGAAGCGAATAAGATCAGCCGTGATCTGCTTCACCCTTTAAACCGCAGCGGCGATGAGCAAGGTGTGGTTCATAAAGGCAATGACATTATTACCCCCGATGGCTTTAAAGAAGCGTATCAACAGTTTTCCGACGGCGGATGGGTAGGGCTTTGCGGTGAGGCCGACTTTGGTGGCATGGGAATGCCTAAAATGCTTGGCGTATTAGTAGATGAAATGAGTTACAGCTCGTGTAATTCGTTTACCTTATACAATTCTCTGACTGCCGGTGCAGCATTGTGTATTAACGCACACGCCAATGACGAATTAAAGCAAACCTATTTACCTAATTTATATTCTGGCCAATGGGCTGGCGCAATGGACATGACTGAGCCACACGCGGGTTCAGACCTAAAAGGTATCCGTACTAAAGCAGAACCGCTTGATGATGGCAGTTATTCTATAACCGGTAACAAGATTTTTATTACTGGTGGTGACCATGATTTAACTGAAAACGTGATCCATTTAGTGTTGGCAAAACTACCAGGTTCAAAAGGTATCTCGTTATTTATCGTGCCTAAAATTAACGTAAACGCAGACGGCAGCTTAGGCGAACCTAATGGGGTAACCGTCGGTTCTATTGAACATAAAATGGGCCTTAAAGCGTCGGCTACGTGTGTCATGAACTATGACAATGCCAAAGGCTTTTTAGTGGGTAAACCAGACCGTGGTTTAGTGTGTATGTTTACCATGATGAACTACGAACGTTTAGCCATTGGTTTACAAGGCTTAGGTAACAGCCAAGCCGCTTATCAAATGGCCAGTGACTATGCTAAAGAGCGTTTACAGGGCGTTGCAGCAACAGGTTCTGCAACGGGTGCCACATCAGACCCTATTATTGTACATGGCGATGTACGTCGTATGTTGTTAACGATCCGTGCAATGACAGAAGCGGGTCGTGCCTTATCGGTTTACACTGGTAAGCAATTAGATTTAGCAAAATATGCCAGTGATGATGTACAAACAAAAGCAGCAAGATACGTGGGTTTATTAACGCCAGTATCCAAAGCATTTTTAACTGATCGCGGTTTAGATGCTACCGTGATGGCGCAGCAAGTATTTGGTGGTCATGGGTATATTCGCGAAACTGGCATCGAGCAGTTTGTGCGTGATACTCGTATTGCACAAATTTATGAAGGTACTAACGGTATTCAAGCAATCGACTTTTTAGGCCGTAAAATTACGGGTGATAATGTCGCGACCTTGACAGAGTTTGTCGCTGAAGTGAATGCGAGCCTTACAGAATTAACTCAAGCAGATTCTGATCATAAAGCCACAGTTAGCCAAGTGTTTGCAGAATTGTTGACCACGGCTAATTACATTAATGACAACAAAAAAGTCCAACCTGCATTAGTGAACGCTTGTGCTGTCGATTTTTTAGATGCCTTTGGTTATGCCTTATACGGTTATTTCTGGTTGTTGATGGCTGATAAAGCTTCAAACCATGAAGATAAAACCTTTGCAGCGCAAAAACAATTTGTCGCCGATTTCTACATGGACAAATTATTATCCAAATCTCAATATCATTTGTCACAAGTTAATCAAGGTGATAAATCAATTATGGCAATGCCAGCTGAGATGTTCTAGGGTGATTGTTTGCAATTGAATACATCGCGTTGTTAATACTACAAAGCAAGAAGCCTTCCAATGGAAGGCTTCTTGCTTACAGCCACAAAAATCTAGCTGAATTACACCCACTGCAAATACGACCAGATGGATGTACCTTAACGCTAGTAAGCCTCAACAACGAGGTTTAAAAGCTGAGTTAAGCCCTAATTACTTGCTACGTTTCCAATAGATAAATGCAACAATGGCCACGAGTGCTATTGCTGGGGTTAATTCATATAAATGATGAAATAGCCCAACACCACCATGTCCCTCATGTGCCATAGCAAGAGATGGAATAGTGGCAAGAATAAAGGCAAGTGATAAGTATTTCATGGTGTGGTCCTTTTGTTGTGTTTGCTTTTTGTTGTATATCATTATGAGTATTAATCGAGTTTGGTTTGTGTATAACGTTGTTAAAAGCTTATGGTTCGAATTTATGTATCTAGCACCAGCTGCATTAGCATCATATCTTCACCATCAATAACGATAGTGTTATTACCACCACATGCAGGGCATATTACTGTACGTTCATCAACTTGTGATTGCGTATCACAGGTTCGACACTGCAAAATTAACGGTTGAATATTCATTACTAATTTGGCGTTATGGCATACTGTCTCAAGTTTGAACGTATCAAATGCTTGGGATAATAACGCTGGCTCAACGCCACTTAATATGCCTATTTTTAGTTCAACTTGTTCGATACTGCTAGCCTGATTTTCCAATGCGAGTGATTCACATTGCTCCATCAGCGACATTACTATCGAATATTCGTGCATTAACAAATCCTCGGTAATAATTCACCTTGCGGTAAATCTAAGTAACGACGGCTCCCCCAAGGAGTGTTTAGAATCACTTTACCTGGTTGCTGCTCAGTGACTTGACCAATAATGGCTGCATGTTCACAGTGGCCATAACGCTGCATGACTTCAATTGCACCTTCTGCAATATCCATCGGTACCGACAACACAAATGTACCTTCATTAGCCAGATCATAGGGTTCAAAACCAAATAGCTCGCATAACCCTTTTACTTCATCACTGACAGGAATGGCAGCTTCATCAACCGTAATGCCGACATTGGAAGCAACGGCCCACTCGTTTAATACTGCTGAAATGCCACCGCGAGTTGCGTCACGCATAGCATGAATTTTTACATTAGCGGCCAATAGTTGCTCAACAATAGGCCATAATGTATCGCAGTCACTGCACAATGATGACTCAAGGGTTAGGCCATCACGGGCCATTAAAATGGCGGCACCGTGTCGTCCAATATCTCTGGATACAATAATGGCATCACCCGTTTGTAAACTGCCTGCTGAAATATCAGGGTTTAAAATACGGCCGACACCAGAGGTATTAATAAAGAGCCCGTCGGCACAACCTTTTGGCACCACTTTAGTGTCGCCGCATACAATTCTGGCTCCCGACTTATGCAGTTCTTCCGCCATACTGTTAACAATGGTGGTTAAGTCTGCAATCGGAAAACCTTCTTCAATAATAAAACTGCAGCTGAGGTATTCTGGTTGAGCTGCCATCATGGCCAAATCATTGACTGTGCCGGCCACGGCTAATTTTCCGATATCTCCACCGGCAAAAAATAACGGTGACACGGTAAAAGAGTCGGTAGTGAAAGCGATAGGGCCGCACATATTTAGCTTAGCGGCATCTTCTTGTGAAGCCAAAATTGGATTATTAAATGCATTAAAGAACAGATCAGTAATCAACTGATTCATTTCTTTACCGCCACCACCGTGGCTAAGTTGAATAGTTTTCTTAGTTGGCATGATTTACTTCTCCGTAGCGGTAATAGGCATTACATGCGCCTTCTGAACTTACCATACAGCTGCCAAGTGGTGTTTGTGGCGAGCAACCTCTGCCAAACACTTTACAGTCTTTAGGGTTAGCCAAACCACGTAAAATATCGCCACACATACATGCTTTATGGTCGTCAATTTCAACAGTGGGTAATACGTGGGCGTAAATCCGCTCAGCATCGCGATGTTGATACTCTGGGCGTAGCGTTAGAGCCGATTTGGCGATGGGGCCAAGTCCACGCCAGCGGAAGCTATCACGCACCATAAAATATTTGTCTACTAGCTGTTGGGCGGCAAGGTTACCTTCGTAACTTACAGAACGGCTGTATTGATTGTCTAACTCGGCTTTGCCAGCCACTTTTTGTCTCACAATGCGCAAAATAGATTCCATTACATCAACAGGCTCAAATCCGGACACAACAACTGGAGTGTGGTATTGATCTACCGTGGATTGATAAACCCGAGAGCCACTAATTACACTCACATGAGCAGGGCCAATAAATGCATTCACTTTGCTGCGACTGTCAGACATCACAGCATCAATGGCTGGTGGAACAAGCACATGATTGATATGAAATAAAATATTATCAATTTTTTGCGCTTCAGCTTGGGCCAATAGCGCAGCGGTCATTGGCGTTGATGTTTCAAAACCAATGGCGAAAAATATAACGGTTTTATCTGGGTTCTCACGAGCGATGTCGAGTGTATCTAATGGATCGTAAATGGGGCGAATATCACAGCCTTTAGACCGAAACTCAGCCAAACTGCCTTTAGAACCCGGCACTCGGATCATGTCACCCAATGTTACTAAAATAATATCTTCTTGTGAGGCTAGGGTGGCAGCATGGTCTATTCGCTCTTTAGGCATAATGCACACTGGGCAACCAGGGCCATGAATAAAGTGAATATTGTCTGGCAATAATTGCAGTAAGCCGTATTTCATGATGGTGTGAGTATGACCGCCACACACTTCCATGATATTAATTTGTTCAGTCGTTTTAGATGCTTGTTGAGCAATTAATTGTGCTAAATGACGGATTGTCTGAGGATCTCTAAATCCTTGATAAAAGTCATTAAGGCTAATCATGACTCAGACTCCAGTTGCATTTCTGCGACGATTTGTTGATATAAATCGAGGCTTTCTTGGGCATCTTTGTGATCAATTTTATTCATGACAAAACCGATGTGGATCAATACAAAGTCCCCAATTTCGAGAGGGTCACATAATAAATGGCAACTCACTCGACGCTTAACGCCAAGCGTGTCAACCGTAACGGTTGCATCATCGTGAATCTCAACAACTTTTGAAGGTACAGATAAACACATTGTTAAAACTCCTTGTGCTCATCAAACCAAGTGGCCAATGTTTTCATTGAATCAGAATTTTTCACTGATACAACAAGTAATTCGACATTGGGGTTTAACTTACTTAGCTGAGCTTTAGCTTCTTCGACACTAAAATCGAAGTAAGGTAATAGGTCAGATTTAGTGATGACCACTAAGTCTGCTCGGCGAAACATCACTGGATATTTTTCAATTTTATCGTCGCCTTCAGGCACAGATAGCAACACGATATTTTTATGGGTGCCTACATCATAACTGGCAGGGCACACAAGGTTACCTACGTTCTCAACGAAGCAAATATTGATATCATCTAACTTGATATGATGTAGCGCACCATGAACCATAAAGGCATCTAAATGGCAGGCAGAACCGGTTTGAATTTGAAAAGCATCAATGCCCTTAGCTTTTAAACGATCGGCGTCACGTGAGGTTTCTAAGTCACCTTCAATCACCGCATAGCGTGCATCTAAATACTCGTGTAAACATTCCAATAGGGTCGTTTTACCACTGCCAGGGCTACTCATTAAATTGTAGGCACTGACTTGATGCGCAGCAAAATGATCGCGATTATGTTGAGCTTCAACGTCATTTTTATCTAATATTTTATGAATAACCGCTAAAGTTTTTTTATCGTTTAGCTGAGGATTACTATGGAGAGTATGGCCGTGATCTTCAGTTATTGAACAGCCGCAATCTTTACACATATTTATTTCCTTAACCTTGTCATTATGCTTATTTGTTAGTGTCGTTTAAGTGACGTTTTGATTCTTTGATACATATCAGTTTTTGTCATAAACACTGTGAACAAGCCTATTGTTGAGCTATTAATGTGATCAATGCCGCACTTATTTGATGGCATTGGTTCGTTTTAACTATTTAATATTAACATGTTGATTACTAAGTAAATTAATGCAATTAACCCTAGGGCTATTTATTCTGCTATGTGATGTAAGGCATACCAGAGTTGACCCAATGCGATACCGCCATCATTTATGGGCACATGCCCACTGTTTAAAAGCACTCGGCCACCTTGATGACAATCATTAATACAGTGAGCGAGTAAAGTTTTATTTTGAAATACTCCACCACAAAACACCTGCGGAAGCCAAGAATACTGTTGCCCAATAAGGTTTAGTTGTTGGGCAATAGCACCAATAAAATGCTCACAAACACGTTGTTTAATGACCTTATTATGTGGATGTTGTAGTGTTACATTGACCAGTTGAGTAATAAAGTCACTGCTATGCCATTGCACCGATTCATTTGCATGGTGAGGCAACGTATTAAGTGGTACTGATAAAGAGGGTTCATCAGGACGTTTGGCACAGTCGTTTGCGGCTGCTTCAATCATCATGCCTGCTTGGCCTTCATAGGGTGAATCATCAATAAAGTCTAAAGCAACGGCAAGCGCATCAAATAGCCGGCCAACGGATCGACATTCAATACAATGGCTGTTGTTATGCCAAAGCTGATACAAATTAGTGACAGTTTGCTTACCCAAGTTTTGTATTGCTGTAATGGGCAGGGCAATGACTTGATTTAACGTTAATTGTTCAAATAATAATGCTAATAGGATCCTAACAGGTTGCTTAATGGCCTGTTCTCCACCAATTAATTTAAATGAGCTAAAGTGTGCCAGCGTGGTAAAGCCGTGTACGTCGGCTAGCATGACTTCGCTACCCCATAAAACACCATCTTTGCCTAAGCCTGTGCCATCAAAACTGAACCCTAACACCTGTTCTGTACGTTGATGTATCGCCATTACTGACAGCACATGGGCAAAATGATGTTGCACACCAATACAGTGCGATGAAGGTAAGTTATGCGCTTTTTGAAAATCGACAGCCCATTGTGTTGGCGCATATTGGGGATGGTTATCATGCACAATATAGTTAGGTGCGAAGTCGTACAAACGTTTAAAAGTGGCTAAGCTTTGGTGAAAATATTGTTGAGCTTCAAGACTAAATAAATCGCCAATGTGCGGTGATACAATGAGATTGTTGTCAAAACCAAATGCAACAGTATTTTTTTGTTGAGCTCCAACCGCAAGAATGCTGCTTTGGCTGTCGCAGAGTTGTGATGAATGAAGGTTGATGGTTAAGGGCGCATAGCCTCGAGCCAAACGAATGACTTGCAGTTGACCTTCAACCACTTGTACCACACTGTCATCACAGGCATTTATAATTGGCCGGTCATGGTCGAGGATACCATCTATCACATGGCTAAGATGCCGTTCTATTTCTGCGCGGTCGCCTATGATGGGTTCACCACTGCGATTAGCACTGGTCGCGACAATAGGCTTATTGAGTTGTTTCATTAATAAATGATGCAAAGGGGTGTATGGTAAAAATACCCCAAGACGATCAATATCTGGTGCCAGCAAAGGACTCAGAGCTATATCGGTATCTTGGCGTTTTTGCATCAAGGTTATCGGCTTTTCTGCACTGGTTAACACTTGCCATTCGGTTTCTGTGCCACTCACACATAATTGTGCTTGAGCTAAATCTGTTACCATGATCGCCAATGGTTTAGCAGGGCGTTGCTTACGTTTACGCAGAGATGCAACAGCATCATTATTAGTGGCATCACACACTAAATGGAAGCCACCTAAGCCTTTAACGGCAACAATACCACCGCGGTTTATCATCTCAACCGCTTGTTCTAAAGCTATCAGCATCGAGGAATCATAAAGAAATTCTGCGTTATCATTTAGGGTGCTAAATGATAATTGTGGTCCACAATGTGGGCAACTTACTGGTTGAGCATGGTAGCGTCGATTAAGTGGGTCGGTATAAGCTGCGTGGCAGGCATCACACATAACAAAATCAGCCATTGCTGTATTGCATCTATCATAAGGCAGGGCATTAATAATAGTGTAGCGCGGACCACAATTGGTACAATTGGTAAATGGGTATTGATAATGACGATCATGAGGATCGTTAATGTCATTGAGACAATCTTGGCAAATACTTTTGTCGGCTGAAATTGCAACGTTGGCATGTTCATCGGCCGAATGTTGACTGCCGATAATACTAAAATCGCTAAATGAGCTTAATTGCAGTTGATAGGTATGCTCAATCGCATCAATTCTCGCTAAAGGTGGTGGAGATTGCGTTAGGGTACTAATAAATTGTGCTATGTGTTCGCTTTGGCCTTGAAGCACAATAGTCACCCCAAGGTGATTATTAAGCACAGTACCCACTAACGTTAACTCATGGGCTAGCCTATATACAAAGGGACGAAATCCGACCCCTTGTACAATGCCTTTTACAACAATGGTGACTTGCTTTAATGATTTCATTAATGCTTTATCTCACACAAATAAGTAACAGCTGATATACCATCACGATACCTGCTATCCACGTCTTTGTTTGAGATATAGGCCACCAATTGCGATATTCACGCCATCTAAATCCAATAATGGATTGACCACCAGCGGGAAGTTTTTACCAATGCGTATTTGCACGCGGTCCATTAACACCGGATTTGCAAATTCACTGCCAGCAATAACCAATTGCTTAACACCAATATTTTGATCCAAGTGTTCTATCCAATGGCTTAAGTAATCTGCAAAAGAATCATGAAATGCAAAAGCGAGTTTGGCTAAATTGGTCTCGCCAGCAATTTTGAAACTCATTAGTGTGCCTAACGTTTTACACCAATTAAGACTTCTATGGGCTGCGCCTTTGGTCAAAGGGAAATCAATACGTGGGGCATTGTTGCCATGATGCGACATTGCCAATGCGACAAATTTATCAGCCAGTTCTGTCACGGTCACTCGTTGCGCTGTTTTTACCGGATACGCACCAATAACAAGCGTTGCAACTGCCATGAGTTGTGACAAGGTGCCATCACTTTCATGTATTTGCAGATCCAACAATTGATTATATTCGGCAGGGAATAACTGTTTAAATTTATCCAACAAGCTTTTTTGTGGCGACTCAGATAAACAATGGCAGATTTCATAACCTGATGTTGGCAGTCTGGGCATTTCAAAAAATAATTCAGCTTCACTCTGGCCATCAAGGGTGACAATTTGACAGTCGTTAATCGTGCTGAAATAAAATACTGCTGCATTTTTAACAAATTGTGCCTTGCGATGATGTTCTTCAGGATCAAACCTTAACACTGCTGCATTTAATGCACACAAACTGGTGGAAATATCGCTGCTCATTTTATTGAATGGCAGGTTTTTTTCGCTTGTATTAACTTGCCAATCAATATGTGTTTTGGTGACATTAGCGCTAAATTTATGATGATTATCTTGGTAATCACGTTCATCATGTAAGCAAGTCACGTTAGACGCCAGTGCAATAGTGCCATTGCAAAGTGTTGTGATGGGCAGCCAATGTTGGTTTATGCTCGCTAGACGTAATGGACTATCCAGACAGTCATCCGTCGTTGCCTGTTGTTCAGTTATTTGGTTCACATACAACCAATGAATGCCTTTTTGGCGAAGCATTTCGGTTAATATCACCAATAAGCGATTTTCAGCAAATTGAATATCATAAAGCGGCGCTAATAAGCTGGGGTGATCGCTACTAGGCCTAACTCTAATTAATGGCTTTTCAATACTAGACAAGGCCAACACTTGGCTGTCATTCACACAAAAATGGCTATTTAATGAATTTGGGTTACACACTAAAATACGTGGACGTTGATAGTCAGTCGTGGTCTCTGTCGGTGCGTCAGTCGGTGTTAATGGGGCAACATCATTTGCGGTACTTGCCTCACTCTCGTCGCTAATGATTGTCGTTTGTGGGGTTAACGATAATGCGATCCCCAAATTAGGTAAAGGCAACGTTTTATCGATTAATAAACGAGCTGCCATCGCGTTAATATCAGTGCGTGTTAACGATTTTAAGGCACAGCTCAATTTTTCATGGCCCAAACAATGATGGCAATGCAGGTTAATATCACCAAATAAAGGTTGTTGATTATCGCCAAATAACGGTTGGCAATGCTGACAAAAATACAGCGGTAAACCCAAATCGTTATTTGTTAGTACCAGTGGCTTTTGTTGACCTTGGTGTTTTTCAATACGTTTGATGCGAGTATCGAGTAACCACACCGACAACAAAAAGTCGCTAGCAATATCATCTGCCAAGGTTTCGAGTTCAGCTTGTGTCGCAAAGGCTTCAATAAAATAACAAATGGTATTTGTTTGAGGATTAGATTCGGTGCCAATACTGATATTGAGCTCACGGCGATTAAGATATTGGTTACACAAGTGCTCATATAAGGGCACAGGCCGTTGACAAACAAAATCAAATCGAATGTTATGCATCGACATAGCAACCTCGCTTATAAGCATCAGGGATCACCTGATCAATGGTTATATTATTAACAATGTGTTGACTAAACCCTAAGCTCGTCATATGTGTTAATAATGCGCGTTCCATTACTGGAATAGCAGCATGTAAACCTGGTGTGAGCCCCAAAATCATTGGTTCAAGCACCGTGGGGGTGACACCAAGTACAAAGGTATGTGGTCTATCGCCAACCATATCCATCATATTGAGTGTTTGCAGCATTTCCACTTCATGAGCACTACCTTGCCAATCAATCTCAGCAGGGGCGTGATCAAAATCGAAAAAGTACACTTCACCAGGTTTTACACCAACGCTATTCACCGTGTCGACCACGATCATATGATCATACCGGCTAATCATCGGAATAAGACCTTGGGCCAAAGTGCCACCGTCGACAATATCTAAGCTGTCTGTTTGATGGCTAAATTGGTATTTATCTTTGATATAATTGACAAAATGAACGCCGACTCCTTCGTCGGCGTACAATACATTGCCTATACCTAACAGCAATATTTTTTTCACGCTAGTTAGTGATCCTTATGGTAATCATAGCCAGATACAATTGAATCTACTGAGTTATGTTTAAAGCGAATACCAGACCAAACCGCCATATACACATGGATGACAACAAAAATGATGAAAGCCCATGTTAAGTAGTGGTGAATGATTCTTAGTGGTGCTAAACCACCACAAAGCGCTGTTAACCATGCCGATACATCACCTAGCATTCCACCGACACCTAAATGGTATACATTGGCATAAAGCACTAAGCCTGTGATACAGATAATCAATGCTACAAATGAAATCGCGACATAAGTAACAAACTGCAGCGGGCCATAAATGCCTGCCTTGTTTAAATGTCCCATCCATAAGTACGATTTTAATTGCACAATCCAGCTGTTTACACTTAGCACATCTTTAAATGATTTTCTTTCAATGTCATTACGACTAAAGAAATACAAATAAAATCGTACCAAGGTAATACTCGTCAATAAAAATCCAAAGACAATATGTGCAAACCTAATCCAACCTTGTACCAGCACATCAGTGCTGGCAGGCGCGACTAAAAAAGGCCACGAGATATAAAATCCAGTGATCACTAATACCAAAATAGCCAAGGCACGTAACCAGTGAAATATTCGAATCGCTGGAGTAAATATTAGCTGCCGCTTATGGGTTGCAATATGTTCCATACTTTTATCCCTCCTATTCCGTTACCTCTGATTAAAACCCATTTGGATCAATTTTAAATTGGCCTAAGGTTTCTTTTTTGTAATCCATAACATGAACTGAACATGCCATACATGGATCAAAGGAATGAATAATACGAATGACTTCTAATGGCTTAGTTGGATCTTCAAGTTTCAGACCAATCAACGAGGCTTCATAGGGGCCCATTTTACCGTTGGCATCCACAGGACCAGCATTCCAAGTAGTAGGAACGACAGCCTGGTAGTTTTCAACTTTGGCATCTTTAATACGGATCCAATGACTTAACATACCGCGAGGTGCTTCAATCATTGAGTGTCCTTCATAAACAACATTAGGATCAATCTCAGGTTTTACGTAGGTCGACTCATCCGACTGCATATTGACCAAAAGCGCATCAAAGGTTTTTAAGCTGGCTTGGCCAACAAGCACCGTTTGCAACATACGTGCAGCGGTACGACCTAACGTAGTAAATAAGGCTTCAAGTGGTAAACCCGTGCGAGCCAATAAACCATCTACAGCATTTACAACGGGTTGATTACCGCGAGCATAGTTAACTAATAAACAGGCTAAAGGACCCACTTCTAGCGGTTCATCTTGGTAACGAGGAGATTTAACCCAAGAATACTTACCCGTTTCATCTAATGTGGGTAATTTTCCGTAAACCGTATCGCGCTCAATAAAACCGGTGTAATCAGGAATGGTTGTTCCTTGATACGGGTGTTGAGGGCCATCGGCTTTGTACCAAGCATGAGTAACATCTTCTTTAATCAAGTCTGGATCAATATCTAATACATTGGCTAAATCGCCATTCAATATCACCCCTTGATTAAATAAATACTCTCCGTCGGCTGTGATAAAATCTTCACCAGACAAGAAGCTATTGACATTTACGCCACCCAGCACACTGGCTTCACTGCCAAATGCTTCTGCAGCCATCACAATATCGGCTTGATAAGCACGTTCAATAAAGTCTTGAACAATCGCATGCTTTTGTTTCCACTCTTGTAAACGTGCAGGGCTTAACATATCGCGTACAGACGTCACACCGCCTACAACAATAGACTGTGGATGCGGAGATTTACCACCAAAAATAGCCAACATTTCAGCAGCAACACGTTGCACTTCAAGTGCTTTTAAATAATGGGATAACGCAATAAGGTTTTGTTCAGGGGTAAAGCGATAAGTGCCATTGCCCCAATAGGCATTGGCAAACGGGCCAAGCTTACCGGTTTCAACTAACCCTTTAACACGTGCTTGAACGGCTTTTAATTCGCCTTCGCCAGCAGCAATAGGGGCATCAGAATATTTCATTGCCACTTGTGCAGCTAAAGCAGGGTCAGCGCTTAACGCAGACACTACATCAACCCAATCTAAACCGTGTAAGTGGTAAAAATGCACAATATGGTCATGCATATATAATGACGACTGCATTAAACTACGTAGGTATTTAGCGTTAAGTGGAATTTTAACACCTAAGGCATTTTCTACCGCTTCTGTACCACAGCGATAATGCGAATAAGTACAAACACCACAAATACGTTGAACAATTAAGCCAACATCCATAGGTGTACGGCCTTTTAAAATAACTTCAATACCACGCCATAAAGTCGACGAAGACCAGGCTTTAGTAATGACATTATTATCATCAACTTCAACTTCGACACGTAAATGGCCTTCGATACGGGTGATAGGGTCGATAACGACACGTTTACTCATGATTAGTCCTCCAAAGGCTTAGCAAATACGCTAGCAACTGCATGGGCGCCAATACCAACAACGGTAGCACCTAAAATAACCGCTCCAATAGTGTCTGCGGTGGCATCAATGCCATGTAAAAGTTGGCGTCCAAGTGGCTTTTCAAAGTCCGCCATGTCATCCCAAAAGTTGGGTTCGGAACAACCCATACAACCATGACCCGCTAGCACAGGCCAACTTGTATGGTGGTTAAAACGCTCAGTTGGACAATTGTTATAAGTATATGGACCTTTACAGCCTACCTTATAAAGACAGTAGCCTTCTTTTGCCCCTTCATCACCAAACTCTTCAACAAATTCACCAGCGTCAAAGCGACCGCGACGTTCACAGTTATCATGAACTCGAGCACCGTAAGCCCATTTGGGACGATTAAACATATCCAGAGCAGGTAACTTACCGAACATAATGAAATACATTAACGTGCCGACAATGTTCTTTTCACTCGGTGGGCAACCACCTAAGTTAATTACCGGTTTATCAACCACTTCATAAACACCTTTTGCTCCCGTTGGATTGGGGGCAGCGGCTTGTACACCACCAAAGGCCGCACATGTACCTACAGATACAATCGCAGCTGCATTTTCTGCGGCTTCTTTTACAATGTGTAACCCAGTGTGGCCTTTACAGCCCACAGTTAAAAAGGTGCCATTATTGGCGGTCGGTACTGCACCTTCAACTGCCAGTAAATAACGACCTTTATAGGTTTCCAAAGCGTGTTCTAAATTTTCTTCAGCTTGCCAACCCGCGGCTGCCATCAATGTTTCGTGATACTCAAGCGAGATATGATCGAAAATTAATGTGTCTAGGTTGGGGGAGTCGGTACGAATTAACGACTCTGAACAGCCAGTACATTCGGCCAAATGTAACCAAATCAACGGAACCCTATCTGCTAATTCAGCCGCTTCCGCGACCAAGTTAGTAAAGGGTAACGGCAAGGCGAACATTGCTGTAACCGAAGCGGTCCATTTTATGAAGTCTCGACGAGATATCCCGATATCGGCCATTTTTTGTTGTAATGACACGGGCTGACGTTGGGCAAATTGTCGTAAATAATCAAGGCGCTCTTGACCCTGTTTATAAAGGGCTGCATGTGTGTCCATGTTGATACCTTCTGCTTAAGTAGCTTTATGCTAATAATTAGTTGCAATCTATCCACATCAATTTTAGAGATCGGTAAATAATCAACTTTGATGTAAATCAACTTGTGAGAATTCTCCTTACTATGACTAAGGTCTTAACGAAAGTTTTATGATTTTGATCAAGTTAACAAATTTGAAGGCGGACAAAATGTCGCAGATCACTCTTTTAATGAAGATCATACTTTGGAGAGATATGTGAATGTAATAGTGAAAAACTGTGCAATTACTGAGCTAGCGAGTGATTTTTGCACACATTCAACGAAATATTGACGTACCACGAACGTAAATTGTCATGATAAATGTGACTAAAACATCACAAAAAAGGGTCAAGCGAAGCCTGAAAAAGTGCAAAAAAGGTAAACGAAAGTCATAGTATTTAAGATATTTTTGTATGGTTGACCGTGTTTTAATGATGCCGATACGTTTAAGGTCACAAAAAATATTGATTGGCATCATTATGGTGCAAACAGACCCTTTGCGAGTAACGTTATGTTAATCATGTAATCGTACAGAGTGTGAATTGCAGCAAACAATAGACGTTATTGTTCATGGGCAATTTGGTTTCTTCCGGAACTTTTTGCATTGTATAACCAACCATCTGCTTTAGTAATAAGGTGGGTTTTATCAATAGACTGTTTGGGTTTTATGGTGCTTACGCCAATGCTTACACTGAGTATTAATTGTTTTTCTGCAAACAAATCCGACGTATTTAAGCGCTCAATATCCGCCATAAAGTGCTCCATTCTGGTAATCGCGGTAGGTAAATCTGTTTGACCGAGAATAATAACAAACTCGTCGCCTCCAAACCTTGCCGTTAAGTCACATGGTCTTCTGCTGTAATTGGCTAAAATTGAGCTGAGGGACTTAAGGCATTGGTCACCAAAAACATGACCAAAGTTGTCATTAATCTCTTTAAAGTTATCAATATCAATCAGCGCAACGGAAAGCTGGTTTTGGTTTCTAAGGTGTTCTTTCCATTGTAAATCATAAAAATCATCAAATTTTCTTCGGTTAGCAATTCCTGTAAGTCCATCAATGGTTGCTAACCTTTCTACTTCTTTTTCAACAAGTTTTCTGCGAGTAATATCTTGATGAACAACAATAAAGTATTGCACTTGTTCTGCAATAAAAGGGGTGATCCTTAAAATAAACCATCGTTTTTCGGTTGGGCTGTGGCAAGGATACTCATGTGTAAAAGAGCTCACCCTTCCTTTA
This sequence comes from Shewanella sp. A22, assembly GCF_053850585.1. Taxonomy (NCBI): domain Bacteria; kingdom Pseudomonadati; phylum Pseudomonadota; class Gammaproteobacteria; order Alteromonadales; family Shewanellaceae; genus Shewanella; species Shewanella sp. A22. Next base: position 4,046 of record NZ_JBSQBN010000079.1, on the reverse strand, counting down.
ATGACATCATTTATGCCTTTAACTACAATCGACGCATCACTATCACCCTCTATTGCGGCATTTCCACAGGATTCAAGGTAATTAGTCTCTAACCAGTTAAATGAAACATTAACGCCGTTTTCAACACCAAAATTAATCCAGCTTTGATTAACAAATAAAATGATACCCGCTTCATTAACGACAGCAATTTGCTCGGCTAATGAATCCAAAGCTTGCTTGAAGAAACTCTGCGTAAATGTCCTTTTTGGCATATATGACCTTCAATTATTATTTATTAATTAACACTTAAGGTTTGTCGGCAAACCAGTAAAGCAACAAAGTTTAGTTAAAGTGAGTAAATAGACCTCATACTGAATACAACAATAGTCAGAAAAACTGATCATATAAAACTCTACAGTATTTAATCACACCTAATAGCATCAAAAGCGTTAGCAGGGTGATGGCTTACGCTATTATCAACATTGTTAAGGTAAAGCTTAAATGAGTATAATCGTCATCGGCCCAATGCCAATAACATTAAGGATAAAAATCAATCTGCTGGGTCATTAATCGTGATAATGAACCTTTGCCATACTAACGCAACATATTGGCAAATCATTTTGTGCTAATTTTTATCAGTTAACCAAAGGGATTTTTGCTGGTGGCCTTAATAACCATACTCACTATTGGGCTAGTTGATTAAATAACCACTAAATCAAATAAAAGCAATAGGTTGCATTTTACTAATATAAGTGTTTATTGGTTCAATGCTTGCTTAAATTATGGTTTTGTTGGTTTGTTTATCTGTGGTTTGCATGGTTAAATCGGGCTGATAAACAAAAAGCGCTTAAATCTTTTGTATTTAGCATCTGTTTTAGTATAACCAAGAGGTTTGTTTGGCTTCACATCACTCGTTATTAAATCATCAACGTCATTTTGAACGCATTGGCCCGAACTACCGTAATGGCGAGTCTGTTAGCTTTTTAGACATTAAACACACTTTTGGCCTACAACACATTCGTGTGGGTAAGTGGGTCAATCGAGAAGAGTCTGCATTAGCCGCCAATTTGATATTTGATTCGCTAGCCGACTTAGCCAACATTCTTGGTGTACCACCGACATTACTTGGCTTACGAGGCAGCTTACGCTTTGCTTTTGGTCACGGCGGCCAAAAAGGAGTACAAGCTCATTACTCCCCAGCTTTTCGAGAACTGGCCTTAGCCAAAAATGCTGGAGCAGGGGCGTTAGCGCATGAGTTTTGGCATGCGTTCGATCATTACATCGCCGACAAAATGTTTATCGACGATAGTCTGTTAAGTCCAGATGGTTACATGAGTACATCGAACCGATATGCTTGTGCAACAGACCATTGGCTTGGCGATAAAACATTAATTGCCCATCCGCTCAACCAACAATTATCGACGTTATTTAATATCACGTTTTTAACGGCAAATGGCCAAGAACCACACGACTATGTGAGCCGCTCAATTGCGTTAGATAAGCAGCAAAAATGCCACTACTTTGCCAAACCTACAGAAATGATGGCACGCGCCTTTGAAGCCAGCATTGAAATGTACTCACAAGATATTGCTAACATATCCAATCCATATTTAGTGAACAGCACCATCAACTCAGCATTAGCACAACACGGCGCTTACCCTGATGCACAGCACTGCCGTGAAATTTACCAAGCAATGCTGGCGTATTTTGAACCATTGGGGCTCGCATTTGATAAGCAACAAGGTGGTGAATAGGCTAACACCTTTTAAAGGTGAGACCTGTTGTGAGAAATATCCTTATCGATTTAACACCCAAAAGTGGCCTTTGAGGATATTGTCTCTATGCAAAATCAGAGTCGGTTAAGATTTGCTTTAACCGAGCAAAGGTTTTCATTGAATCATTAGCAAGTATTGGTGGGTATGTAAGGTTATTGGCATTAAGTTGATACTGACCGTTAGCGAGTTTACTCACTTTACGCAATAGGTATTTGTTATCACCAGTATTGTCTTGAATTTCAATTGCCATGATTTTTCCAGTAATTGAACCTGCATTAATTGCTGTAACGCGCTCTAATAACAATAAATCACCGTCTTCAATTGGGTTTTTACCGCCGTTCATCGAATTGCCACTGGCGGGCGCGATAAAATAAATTGATGGATCGAGTTTACTGAAACTCGAATTTAAGCTCATCGTTTCGCTGTTTTCATCGGTGCCTGTTTTAAAGTGGCCGCATGCAATTTTTAAATTGGGATAAAAATTCACAGAGGTTAATTCATTTGTGGATTTGCCAATTGGCAACGTGACAACCTCTGCAACGTGTTTAGATATAAGTGATTTATCTTTAGGTTTTTCTGTTCGTTGACTATATCGAGCAAGCAACAACTCACTTAGCTCACGCATACAAGTGGACAACATTTCAATATCAGTGTTTTTAATGTCAATGTTGGCATGTAAACGATCATTTTTAACGACAAACCAAGGTTGAGGATCCGATTTGTTTTGTTTGCATAGAAAAGTGATTGGCATTCCGACCCAATATTTACGCCATTTCCCGGAGTTTGCATCAACGTCTTTTAATTCGGGTTTAACATCTTGCCCCCATAATTTGGGGTAACGCTTAAATACTTGCCAGCTCTTTACGCAGATAACATCAATCGTGGGTGGATTATTCAATCCATCTAATTCTATGAATGCTTCAAGTAATATTGCTTTGAAACACTTACTCATGCTGGCTTTTTCAACACCTAAACTTAAAAATTCTGTATAGGGTTGTATATATTGTAAATTAGCATTGTCAGGTTCTTGATTGGTGACAAGCCCAAACCAACTTTCATGCTGCTTGATTAACTTGCTCCAGTTAAACCCACTGTGAAAAAACTCTGTCGCCGTTGGTCTATGGCCTAGTTCTTCTTTTAAACGTTGGTAATGGCTGGTGGCTTTTGTGTAATCAAGTTTTAATTGCCGCCAAAAATCGATAAGTTGTGGATCTATATTGATAACACAATCGGGATGTATCTTAGGTGCATTAAGTTGCTCTATGGTTTCTTTGGTACTAGCTGTTTGCAGTAACGCCATTGGCCGATTTAAAAAGCTAATATGATTACCAATAAAGTCGATAACCGAAACAAAAGTTTTATTAGTATTAGGTGACGTACGTAAACCACGACCTAGTTGTTGTAAAAATAAGATTTTTGATTCAGTAGGTCGCAGAATTAAAATGGTATCAATTGAGGGTAAATCGGTACCTTCATTAAATAGGTCTACTGAGAAAATAACTTCAATTTTTCCCAAGGATAACAAGTTTAACGCTTCGCCCCGCCTGATCTCTGAATCACTATGTACAGAAACGGCGTTAATACCTCGATCGGAAAACCATTTCGCCATAAAATCTGCATGGGCCTTCGACACACAAAAAGCTAAGGTACGTTGCTGTTTATGAATTTCCCAATGGTGGAAAACATGTTTAGCTCTATTATGCGTGGCAAATTTGTTGTCTAATGCTTTGGGATCAAACTTGCCATTACGCCATGGTAATTCACGATAATCTACCGTTTCGTCATTGATTCCTCGGTAACGAAACGGCACTAAAATCCCTAATTCAATACCATCAATGATGTTTTTTTCATAAACCAAATTGTTATCACACAAGGATAAAATATCCGCTTGGTCGGTTCGTTCTGGTGTCGCAGTTAAACCCAATAAAAATTGTGGCGTGAAATGGTTCAATAATGCCTGATAACTTGATGCACCTGCGTGATGAAATTCATCAACAATCACATAATCAAAGTGATTTGGGTTTACTTTATTTAGATATTTTTGTTTGCCTAATGTCTGAATAGATGCAAATACAATATCGGCATTAAGCACCTTAGTCGTAGCGTTAAAATGTCTACTCACAAACATGGGCAGTAGTGTTTTAAAGGTGCGCTCAGCTTGTAATACAGGGCAAGAGCATGAAAATTCACTTGCCAAATATGACCGTTTCAAGGTAGTCGGGATTACGATTGGCCTTCATTTGTTTTGCTCTTACTCCTTTCTTAAAGGTAATTTCTGATTGAAGTCGATTC
>NZ_JBSQBN010000078.1:0-21215 GCF_053850585.1 Shewanella sp. A22 | reverse complement strand
TCTCAGGTATTCCACTTCTGTGTTACATCGATTTAAAAGGCAACAACCATTTCTACATCAATGTGCCTTGAATTGAAAAACCTGAGAGACTCTGAACTGACCAGATATTTAATGAGATTGGTATAACTAATTAATACGTCAATAAAAACCAGCTATAAGTCAGTTGAACTTATAGCTTATGTGGTTTATCGTTGTGAAGTATGCTCGTCGTTAGGACTTACTTTGACTGAGGCTGATTTTTAGCTAAATGTGGTCCAAATTGGCGCATGGTCTGATGGTTTTTCAATCGCACGTAGATCATAGTCAACGTCAGAGTCGATTAAACGTGGCACTAATGAATTGGTCACCAAAATAACATCTATACGCAGTCCGCGATTATCATCAAACCCTTTGCTTCGATAATCAAACCAGGAATAACGTTCGGTGCGAGTAGGGTGCAATTGACGAAAACTGTCGATAAAGCCCCAGTTTTGTAAACGCGCTAACCATTCACGTTCTTCCGGTTGGAAGCTGCATTTTCCGGTTTTTAACCATCGCTTGGCATTTACATCTCCAATGCCGATATCGAGATCGATTGGGGAAATGTTAATGTCGCCAATCACTGCGATGTCTTCACTCGGATTATGATGTTTCTCTAAATGCAGCATTAAGTCTTGGTAGAACTTACGTTTGGCCGGGTATTTCGTTTCGTGATGTATGCTTTCCCCTTGTGGAAAATAACCATTGAATACGGTTAATATACGATCATTGTCTTGCTTAAACTGACCAATGATCAGGCGACGTTGGGCGTCTTCTTCATCAGTTTCAAAACCTTTAATAATGCTCATGGGTTCAGCTTTTGACAGCATCGCTACACCATAATGTGCTTTGCCGCCATGGTAATGAACGTTGTAGCCCATCGCTTCAACGTCAGCTACTGGAAAAGCGTCGTCGTGTACTTTGGTTTCTTGTAAGCCAATAATATCAGGTGAATGAGTGTCGATGAGCGCCTGCAGTTGATGCAAACGAGCACGTATACCATTGATGTTAAAAGAAACAATCTTCATTATGGAAGTACTCGTTTAAATGGCTTAACGATTACGCTTGCATACACGCCAGCACCGATATAAGGATCGACATCAGCCCATGCTTGTGCTTCTTCTAAAGAAGGAAAATCGGCAACAACTAACGACCCTGTAAAGCCTGCTTCACCTGGGTTTTCATTATCAATTGCAGGATGTGGCCCGGCTGTTAATAGGCGTCCTTCATCGGCTAAACTTTGTAAACGTGCTAAATGTTCAGCACGAACTGACAAACGCTTTTCTAAACTGTTTTCAACGTCTTGAGATGAAATCATATACCACATGTAGTTGCTTCCTTTAGTTGATTTTCGATAAATAATTATTGACCATCGGTTGTTTGTGAGTTGTCATCTTGCATATTTCTATACAGATAAACAACTGTAATCACGGTATTGGCTAACGTGAGGGCTGTTAACCCAAACACTTTAAAATTAACCCATGTTTCTAATGGTAAATTAAATGCAATATAAATATTTGCTAAGCCACATAATACAAAAAAACAGACCCAATACCATGTGAGTTGTGTCCATATTCTATCGTCTACTTTCATTTCTTTGCCTAACATGCTCTTAAGCGCAGGTTTTCCCATTATTTGTGAGGCAATCAATCCTATGGCAAATAAAGCATAAACGATGCTAACTTTCCATTTGATAAAGGTGTCATCATGGAAAAAAAGCGTGAGTGAACCAAATACGGTCACCATTGCAAATGTGGCTAGGTGCATTTTTTCAATATGTTTATAAAGCCAATAGGTGACGACCAGTTGAATCGCCGTTGCAGCAATCAATACACCAGTTGCTGCATAGATGTCATAAAATTTATAGACAACAAAGAAAATAACGAGTGGTAAAAAATCTAACAGTTGTTTCATATAAGTACCATGTTAGGAAATAATAATTGGCTAATGTTGGTTTTATGTCGCCACAATAACGAGAGCGATTGTAACATGATGTCATTGCCATTCGCATTAATACCCATTCCAATAATTGTCGGGTAATTAAGTGGGGCTGCACAGTATTGGCATAAGTTAACCTAAACTTAGGATAAGAGATGAAGGTATGATGATAAAGATCATAAGCTTATAATTGATCACTGACAAACTGGCCATTTGTGTGACTAACAAGGCGAGCTTCTACATGTTAATAATTGCGTCAATAGTGGGTCCATGGAAAATTTTTTGTGTAAATAAATAAAGCAGTTAGTAAGATAAAGGGTTGTTTGAGAGTCGTTTGTTATTATGAGTTGACGTCAGTTATATTGTATAGACTTTACTGGTGCTGTTTCGATGGTTAGCCACAATTGCGGTTCATTTAGCAATGCGGCACTTTTTTCTGATAATAAAGGATTATGTAAAACAAATTCGGTGCGTTTGTTGAGTTCAGATTTCTTGATCATGCTTTCGGTTATGGGATGGCTGTAGAATAATGTATCAAAGCTACCGTCATTGATAGCTTGCCTTAATCCATACTCAACTCGTGCGGCTAATAGCGGGTTATCTTTACTGACAAAAAAATATATTGGTGCGGGATAACTAATGAGTATGCTTTTCTCTAGCACTAACTCGTCGTAGCGGGCTAGGTCGCGCCAAGGTTCATGGATAGAACGTGGATAATAGTCAAATCTGCCTTTTAGTAACATCGCCACTAAATTACTATCTTTTGCAGGAATAACATTAAAGCCATTGCTGTGTAAAATAACCGTGTCTGGCCAGTCTGAACCTTGACCAATAATGATTTTTTTTATGCCCTGTAGATTTTTCAGTTGACTAAATTTTGATTGGTCGCCTTTGCGTATAATGCCTATCCGATACCCCATAAGCCCTTTTAGTAACGGAATATAGATAGCTTGGAGCTCCATCTCACGCTCGATACTTGCCATGCTCCATGCGATATCGAGAATATTATTTTCGCCTACCATCTTGAGTGCGCGACTTTGAGGCATGTTGATCATGGCTGCCCGCATTTGATAACTGCCATAGCGGTCAGTGCTTTTCTCTAAAGCCAAGGTTAACAGCGATATAAAATAGGCTTGTTTGGGGTCAATGCCGTGAATTAAGGCATTGTAATGGACTATGGTTGGATCTAACGAATTTGCCGACATATTTTCAGCATTAAGTGAGAGTAGTATGGCAAGTGTCAAAATATTGATTAATTTACTTTTCATACCGTGCCGGATGATTTGTTAATTATCAATTAAGTATAGTTGCCAAATAAAAAAGAGCCAGATTAATGGCTCTTTCTTATTATCAATTATTAATCGTCAAATATGTTTAGGTTGCCGCTTTCATTACCGCAGTAAATTCAGCGAGTTTAGCCAATAATGTCACTTCATCATGTTGATGAGCTTCAATAATTTTTACCACCGCAGAACCTGAGATTGCACCTGCAGCGCCTGAGCTGATTGCGTCGCGAACTTGTTGTGGTTCGGCGATACCAAAACCCAGTAACGGAGGTGGTGCATTGAACTTAGCTAATTGGGCGAGAATATTCTCAATCGGCTGACCCGCCTTAGATTCTGTGCCTGTTACACCTGCACGCGATAGTAAATAGGTGTAACCTTCGCCACGCTCACTCACTAACTTTAAGGTGCCGGCGTCAGCATTGGGCGGCGCGATAAAGATAGGGGCAATACCATGTGCTTTGGCGGCTTGACTAAATGGAGCTGACTCTTCAACGGGCACATCTGCAATTAAAACCGAATCGACCCCCGCAGCTTGTGCTTTTGCATAAAAAGCATCAATACCATTGGCAAAAACAAGATTCGCGTACAATAGAAGCCCGATAGGTAAATGTGGGTGCTGAGAACGAACTTTAGCGATAAGTTCAAAGCAGTCGTCAGGTTTAGTACCTGCAGCTAAAGAACGTAAATTTGCGCCTTGAATGACAGGGCCGTCGGCTAATGGGTCTGAAAAAGGAAACCCTAATTCAAGTGCATCGGCGCCATTATCAACCAAAGTTTGAATAATTTTTAATGATAACTCAAGGCAAGGATCGCCAATGGTAACAAAGGGAACAAAGGCGCCTTTTTGTTGTGCTTTTAATGCAGCAAATGTTGCTTGATAACGGTTATTCATTGCCGCTCTCCTGTTGTTCTTTTTTGGCTGCTAAAATATCTGATACAGTGAAAATATCTTTGTCACCACGGCCTGATAAGTTAACAACTAGAATAGTTTCTTTAGTGGCATCTTTTGCTAAACGTACAGCATAAGCTAGTGCATGGGCCGATTCTAATGCCGGAATAATTCCTTCACAGCGCGCGAGCGTTTGAAACATGTCCAGTGCTTCATCATCGGTAGCAGACTCATAACGTGCGCGGCCAATAGCGTTTAAATAGGCATGTTGCGGGCCTACCGAAGGGAAATCAAGCCCAGCAGAAATTGAATATGACTCTTCAATTTGTCCTGCACTATCTTGCATTAAAGGGGATTTCATGCCGAAGAAAATACCGGTTTTACCGTGTTTAAGCGGCGCGCCGTGCATAGGTGTATCGATGCCTTTTCCTGCGGGTTCTACGCCAATTAATGCGACTGATGGTTCATCAATAAAGTCGGCAAACATGCCTATTGCATTTGAACCTCCACCAACACAGGCGATAACGGCATCTGGTAAGCGTCCTTCTTTTTCGAGTATTTGCTTTTTGGTTTCTGCACCAATCATACGTTGAAATTCACGTACGATAGTCGGGAATGGGTGAGGCCCTGCGGCCGTGCCCAGTAAATAATGGGCTTTATCATAGCTTGCAGACCAGTCGCGCATGGCTTCATTACAGGCATCTTTTAATGTTGACGAACCTGATGTGACGGGAATAACTTCGGCCCCCATTAGCTTCATGCGGAACACGTTTGGCGATTGACGTTCAATGTCTTTGGCACCCATGTATATTTTGCATTTTAAATCTAAAAGTGCGCAGGCAAGGGCAGTTGCAACACCATGTTGACCAGCACCGGTTTCTGCAATAATTTCTTTTTTGCCCATGCGTTTAGCTAATAGCGCCTGACCTAATACTTGGTTTGTTTTGTGCGCGCCACCGTGGAGTAAGTCTTCACGCTTTAGGTAAATTTTTACCATAGGGTTTGGGCTTAGGTTACGGGTTAGCGTGAGCGCGGTTGGGCGGCCTGCATAGTTTTTAAGTAAATCGTTAAATTCAGCTTGGAAGCTTTCGTCTTGTTGTGCATCAACAAAAGCGGCTTCAAGTTGTTTTAATGCTGGCACGAGAATTTGCGGTACATACATACCACCGTATTCGCCGAAATAAGGGTTAAGCTTGAGCTCGGTCATAAATGTTCCCTTCGAGTAATCGTGTTTTAGCTAAAAATGGTGTCGTAAAAAGCAACTTAGTTACGGCGTAATTGGGTCAATGCTGCAATCAGTTTTTGGTGATCTTTATGGCCAGGAGCTGATTCTACTCCTGAATTTAGGTCGACCCCATAAAATCCTTGCTGATTGGCCTGATAAACGTTGTCTGGGGTTAATCCTCCAGCCAATATTGCGTTAGCTTTATCGTCAATATCTGTTTGCCAATTAAAGGTGTGACCTGTACCGCCAAATTGGTGCGTTGATTTACTGTCGTAAAGATATCGATCTGCGCCTGGCGGTTTGTGGCTTATTTCGCCGCTGTTACTGTCAATCGCGATGGCTTTCCAAATTTGGGTTTTGAGCTGGAGCTTATCGAATAATGCTGTTAATTCGGTTATTTCAAGTTCAGTTTCATTGCCATGTAATTGCACCGCAAATAATTCAAGTGTTTTGGCTAAGTTGGCAATGTCAGCAACGGGATGATTAACAAATACCCCCACCATATTTAAACCAATATTGCGTTGGTGCATTTGCGCGACTAACTCAGTTGCCGCTTCAGGAGTAACCGCTCTTGGTGATTTAGGATGGAATATTAACCCTCCAAACACAGCTCCTGCCTTTGCTACTGCCTCAATATCGTCAATTTGAGTTAAACCACAGACTTTATTGTTACCGAAAACAAGTCGTCTGCAAGCTAAGTCAATGTCGTCTTGCGCCATAATAGAGCTACCAACAAGATAACCGTCTACCAATGGGTTTAAGCGGCGAACTTGTTGATGGTTGTAAATACCTGACTCGCTAATGACCACTCGGTCTGCTGGGATTTGCGGCGCTAACCGTTCTGTTGTGGCTAAATCGGTACTTAAGTCGCGTAAATTGCGATTATTAATACCAATAATTGGCGCAAGAAGATCAATTGCCCTAATCAATTCAGCTTCGTTACTGACTTCAGTTAAGGTATCTAATTGATACTTGGCCGCTTCGTTGGCGAGTAAACCATATTGCTCATCATCAAGTACTGATAGCATCAATAAAATAGCATCAGCGCCTTGGTGGGCCGCTAATTTAACTTGGTACGGGTCGACAAAAAAGTCCTTGCAGATAATCGGTTGAGTGACTCTGGCACGTACTTTAGGGATGTAGTCCATGTCACCTTGGAAGTATTGTTCATCGGTGAGCACCGATATGCCCGCAGCGTAGTGAGTATAAATATCAGCAATAGCTTCCACGTTAAAGTCTGGGCGGATAAGCCCTTTCGATGGGCTGGCTTTTTTACACTCAAAAATAAACTGCGCATTAGGCGCTTTTAGGGCTTCAAATAAACTGCGATCAGATATCTTTGGCTGTAAACTGGCTTCAGGAAAACGTCCTTTAAGCGCTGCGATATGAGCCACTTTTGTACCAACAATCCGTGTTAATACGTTATTTTCTGGGTTAGTCATTGTTTTCTCCAGCTTGGCTTGCTGCGGCTAAATCGGTTAGAAGTGTGTAGGCTTTACCAGTGGCCAAAGTGGTTAATGCCAATTGGGTTCCATCGTAAACTGAATGACAAATACCGCTGACATACAGCGCACAACCGGCATTAATAGCGACAGCATCTCTGTGTGCCGCTTGACCTTGACCTTGTAAAATCGCTTTAGTTATTAATGCATTATCTGTTGGGTTACCGCCTGTTAATGCGCTAATGTCGGCTCGTGCGACTCCTAGGTCTTCTGGGGTGAGTTGATACGTACTTATTACACCTTCTTTTAGTTCTGCTACATGGGTATTGTCATGCAAGGCCACTTCATCTAAACCGCTACCATATACCACCATGGCTCTTTTAACGCCGAGCGCACGTAACACTTGGGCAATAGGTTCAATGAGTTCAAGTTTGTAGACCCCAAGCAGCATAAATTCAGGACTTGCTGGGTTTATTAATGGCCCTAACACATTAAAGATGGTGCGTGTTTTTAAGGCTTGTCTAACGGGCACAGCATGTTTTACGCCGCCGTGATAATGAGGAGCAAATAAGAAACATAACCCGAGTTGGTCTAAGCACTGGCTTGCGTCATCTGGCGTCATGGTGAGTGCGATACCACAATGAGATAATAAGTCCGATGAACCTGATTTACTTGAGACACTGCGATTGCCGTGTTTAGCGACTTTTGCCCCAGCAGCTGCGACAACAAACGCTGCCGTAGTCGAAATGTTGATGGTGTTATAACCATCCCCCCCCGTGCCAACAATATCGACAATGCCACTTTTACGTGATGCTTGTGAGCGAGGAAAGGCTCTAGCGGCTTGTCGTAACGCATCTGCTGCGCCAGTGATTTCGTCAATGGTTTCGCCACGCATTTTTAGCGCGACCAACATGCCAGCCATAGTGGTTGGGTCCATATCACCTTGAATGATAGTGCGAAACAGCAGTGCAGTTTGTTCCCTGCTTAGGCTTTGACCTTGATAAATGTGGTCAAATAGACCTTGTAGGTTATCCATTATGCGCCTCCTGTGTTGGTGCTTTCTTGGGTCAAATAAGCCAATGTCTGAGTCAGTAATTGGCTGCCTAGCGTTGTTAAAATTGATTCTGGATGAAATTGAAACCCAATAGCGTGATGTGTTGGGTGCAATATTGCCATTGGCATATCATCTGTTGTTGCAATAATCTCAAGGCAATCAGGCACTCGAGTCGCCACTAGGCTATGGTAACGGGCAACAGGTAAAGGGGATGGTAAATGAGCAAATACGCCTTTGCCATTGTGAATGGTTGGGCTAGCTTTACCGTGCACAACAACCGGTGCACGCTCAACTTTGCCGCCATAGAATTCAACCATAGCTTGATGGCCTAAACAAATGCCAAGCATTGGCACTTTACCCGCCACTTTGCCTATAAGCTCCATCATGCAGCCTGCTTCATGGGGGGCACCAGGACCTGGAGAAAGCACTAATGCCGTATTGTTGGTTTCGTTGATAAGTTTTTCAGCTAAATATTCGGCACTGACATCATTACGATAAATCAATACTTCACAACCTAAGTTTCTAAATTGATCCACTAGGTTGTAGGTAAAAGAGTCGAAGTTATCGAGTAAGTATAATTTCATCTGGTTATTCGTTTGTGTGGTTGCCGTATTCATAGACCACCTCCCATTTTGATAGCAGAGATAACCGCTTGAGCTTTTTGACGTGTTTCGTCCGCTTCTGCTTGAGGATCTGAGTCAAACACCACTCCGGCTCCAGCTTGTATATGGGCAATACCATTTTTGACAAAGGCTGAACGGATAACAATACAGGTATCCATGTCGCCAAGACCATTAAGATAACCTACTGCGCCACCATAGCTGCCACGACGGGCTTGTTCTGCTTGGCGAACTAATTGCGATGCTCGTACCTTGGGGGCTCCGACTAAAGTTCCCATGTTCATGCAGGCTTGATAAGCATGCAATGCATCTAAATCTAGGCGTAATTGACCCGTGACACGACTCACTAAATGCATTACGTGGGAGTAGCGGTCTACCTTTAATAGCTCAGTTACTTTACGACTGCCGCTTTGGCTTATTCGAGCGATGTCGTTGCGGGCTAAATCGACCAACATGATATGCTCAGATAATTCTTTTTTGTCCAAACGTAGTTCCAGTTCGATACGGCTGTCTAAATCAAAATCGATTTCACCTTGGGCATTTTTTCCCCGCTGGCGAGTGCCGGCAATAGGGTACACTTCTACTTGGTTACTGGCGGCATCATATTTGAGAGCACTTTCTGGTGAGGCGCCGAATAAGGTGAAATCTGGGCCTCTGAAATAGAACATGTATGGGCTGGGGTTGGTTAATCTGAGGGCACGATAGGCGCCTAACGTATTTGGGCAGGGAAGGCTAAAACAACGGGATGGCACAACTTGAAAAATATCGCCTGCAACAATGTGCTCTTTTAAATCGACTACGGTTTTCTTAAACTGTTCGTCGCTGATATTGACATGAGCTTCAGCTTCAACGGGTGTTAGTGCCACAATATCGGCCAGCTCGGTACATTGTTGAGTGACTGTTTTTACTTGTGTTTGCAGTTTTTCACTGATAGCGGCATTTTGGTTAAATTGATGGCTAACGATGTCTGCTTGTTGGGTTTGGTGGTCGATTAAAATCAACGTTTCGGCAAGGTAAAACAGATAATCTGGACAGTCGTTATTCACATTGGGCGCAGCAGGAAGTGGCTCGACAGTATCAATTAAGTCGTATGCCAGTACGCCACCTAAGAATAAATCTTCAAATTTGAGCGGATTATTGGTTTGAATGTGTTGAACAAACATTCTTAAACCATCCAGAGGTGAAGTGGATTTTAAACGAGCATCTTCATCTTGTAACTCAGTTGCTTTTTGCAAGGTCACGATTAATTGATTGCTCTCACGTTGCACCGTGGCATCACTAAAGAAGTCTGTAATTGGATCCAATAATGCGTTGCCGTTATCGGTTAAAGCATTAAATGTCAGTTGATAACCATCACAGCGGATCATCATTGCTGCGTGAGTCAGAACTAAGCTTTTAAGATGATCTTTGCTTTCGACTTCTGCCGACTCAAGTAGCATGGTATGCGGGGCATTTAGTGTCACATGCTGATACAGTTGAAGTGGATCAGTATGGTAGGTGATGACCTGCTTTTGGGTCGTTACCTGAGCGAGTTGCTTTGGTGCCGTTACTGTAGTCACTATAGTGCCGCTCCTTGTGTAATTGTGTTTATCATCTGCTGGCCTTTAATGTTGTGTAACCCGAGTGACTAAATTGTATGGGCCAAATAACAAGAAAGCCCACATCTCTGCGGGCTTTCTGGTAAAATCTTGTCTCTTATAATGAGCACAACGCTTCACACCACCCGTTAATTTGGGAAGTGCCACCACCAAGTAATGTGTAATGAAGCTAAAGAGTGTGTCATCGTTTATCGCTATGTTATGTTCTGTATTTTGTCTCTATAGGAAAACCCAGCTGGACGATAAAGTCAATTGAATATTTCTCAAAAGAGGCTAAAAAATGACAATGGCGATAATTGTCGTTTATTTATTAAGCATTATTGTCCACTTATGCATAAAAAAAGAGTCAATTGCCATTATTTATTCATAAATCCAAGCAGTATTTATATCGGTATTATTGTACAATAAACAGATGATTACAGAGACTCTTTTGGCCGATCTTCACAGCCACACGACTGCATCAGACGGTCAATTAACACCAACAGAATTAATTTTCCGCGCCATTGAGAAAGGCGTGGAGATGTTTGCTATTACTGACCATGATACGGTCAGTGGGTTAGCTGAAGCACATCTTGCTAATCAACGCCATGCCACGCCGTTATTATTAATTAATGGTTGTGAAATTTCGACTCGTTGGAACAGCTTTGACATTCATATCGTCGGGTTAAATTTGGATATCACTCACACTGGATTGTTAGATTTTTTAATTAATCAACGTCAATTGCGTGAAGTTAGAGCCCAAGAAATTGGCGAGCGTTTAGCTAAAGCGGGTATTGATGGTGCCTATGATGGCGCCAAAGCCATTGCCGGCGAGGCTGCGTTAAGCCGCGGCCATTATGCTAGATGGTTAGCTGACAATGGTCACGCATCTGACATGCCTAGCGTATTTAAACGTTTTTTAGCACGGGGTAAAACGGGCTATGTACCCAATAATTGGGGTGATATGGCCAATGCTATTGAACATATTCATCAAGCGGGTGGCGTTGCGGTATTAGCTCATCCAAGCGGTTACAAATTATCGGCCAAATGGCTTAAGCGCTTAGTGCGTGAGTTTGCTGAGGCCGGCGGCGATGCGATGGAAGTTATATTAGGTCAGCAAACCTTAGATGATCGAAATAACCTTATTGCATTAAGTAAACAAAATAACCTACTTGCTTCTGTGGGAAGCGACTTTCATTTTCCCAGTAATTGGATCGAGTTAGGTAAAAACTTATTTCAACCACAAGGTGTTGAATGGGTTTGGCAATCACAACATTGGACGGAAAGAGCATGAGTCAATTTTTTTATATTCATGATGAAAACCCACAAGCTAGGTTAATTAATCAAGCGGTGGAGATTCTTAAAAAAGGTGGGGTGATAGTATACCCTACAGACTCGGGTTATGCCTTGGGCTGCATGATTGGTGAGAAAAATGCGATGACGCGCATGGCACGTATTCGTCAGATTGAAAATGACACGAACTTTTCGTTAATGTGTCGTGATCTCTCTGAACTGGCTAATTTTGCTCGGGTTGACAATCAAGCGTATCGTTTATTGAAAAGCTGCATGCCTGGGCCATATACGTTTATTTTTAAAGCCACCAAAGAAGTGCCACGCCGTTTACAGTGTGACAAAAAACGCACCATAGGTATTCGTGTGCCTAATAATGTCATTGCGCTAGCCTTACTTGAAGCATTGGGGGAACCAATGATGACCACCAGTTTGGTGATGCCAAATGAACAATTTGCGGAATCTGATCCTGAGCATATTCGCGATATATTAGATCATCAAGTTGACGGTATTATTCATGGCGGTTATTTGCCTGAAAATCAAACGACAGTGATTGATATGTCTGAAGATGAGATGGTGATACTGCGACATGGTGCTGGTGATACCAGTGCATTTGAGTAAACAAGGAATCATCCTATTGATGAATCGACAAGGTTAAGTATGCAAGGCTGTCAACAAAGCCTGCCATTGGCAGTGGTTCGTGGCCAAGTGCTGGATAGCATGCCTGTAGACTTGTTTATTCCGCCAGAGGCTTTAGAAGTATTTCTTGAAACCTTTGAAGGCCCGCTTGATTTATTATTATACCTCATTCGCAAACAGAAATTGGATGTGGTTGATTTGCCCATTCAGCAAATCACCCAACAATATTTAATCTACATCGACATCCTAACCGAAGCACGGATAGAATTGGCTGCCGACTATTTAGTGATGGCAGCAACATTAGCTGAGATTAAATCGCGCTTGCTGTTACCTAAAATGGCCAATGATGACGATGAAGAAGAAGATCCGCGAGTCGTGCTTATTCGGCAATTAAAAGCCTATGAAGTGATCAAGCAAGCTGCAGCCGATATGGATAGCTTACCGAGGATGGAGCGGGATGTATTTCAAGCCTCGGTGGTCGCTGCGCCGGGCATAAACCCCGTTGTTGTTCCACCCGACGTGTCATTAATGGATATTGCAAGCGCATTTGGTGAAGTACTAAAACGCATCGATGCTAATGAAGAGCATCATGTAAAGCGTGAACATTTATCTACGCGTGAACGTATGAGCCAAATTTTGGCTAAGTTATCCAGTACGGAATACATTGAGTTTGAGTGTTTATTTGATGTGAGTGAAGGCCGATCCGGTGTGGTGGTGAGCTTTTTAGCGTTAATGGAATTAGTGAAAGAACTATTAGTTGATTTAGTGCAAAATGAACCGTTTTCACCTATCTATGTAAAAGCTTTTTAATTCACTTATAGTCGAAGAGATAAATGAACCAAATTAATGCCATTCAGCTTAAGCAACTCATAGAAGCCAGCCTATTTGTTTTAGGTAAGCCTATGTCGGTAAAAGCCATTAAAGAAACGGTATTAATCGACTTTAATGTGTCACGTGTGCGGATTCAAGAAGCACTTGACGAGCTGCAACAAGATTATCAAGAACGCGGTGTTCAACTGGTTAAAGTTGCCAGTGGTTATCGATTTCAAACTCAAGAATTGCTGAGTCCATTTCTACAGTCGTTATGGCAAGAGAAGGCCCCTAAGTATTCCCGAGCAACATTAGAAACATTAGCGGTTATTGCTTATCGTCAACCGGTGACTCGTGGTGATATCGAGCAAGTTCGTGGTGTAGCCATTAGCAGTCATATTATTAAAACGTTAGTTGATCGGCATTGGATTAAAGCCGTTGGTCATAAAGAAGTGCCTGGACGCCCAACCTTATATGCTACAACGAATCATTTTTTAGATTACTTCAACTTAAAAAAACTTGCTGATTTACCTGCATTAACGGATGTCACGTCGTTACATGCTTTGTTTGAAAAAGCGCAAGTTGCTATTGATGAAGTGCCTCAGTCAACAGATGACTTAATTAACGAGAGGGAAACGCCTGACGTTTGACGGAGTGTTAAAAAAGTTTTTCGGTTTCAGAATCGCTAGGGTCTTATACCAATCCTATTAAATATGTGGTCTTTCAGCGGGAGTTCAAAGTGCTGTAGGCAAGGCAGATGATTGAAGCGAATAGTGATCCTCGGTAACAAGCTCCTGCGTTACTCTACCTCCAACATCTGACCGCCATGGAGGGTGGGAATGTCTTATTTTTTATGGAAAAAAATAGACCATGCAGTCGTATTTTGAAAGCATCTAACGAAGCATAAAGGACTTTGCAACCCGCCAGAATGGCGTCTCTCAGGTATTCCACTTCTGTGTTACATCGATTTAAAAGGCAACAACCATTTCTACATCAATGTGCCTTGAATTGAAAAACCTGAGAGACTCTGAACTGACCAGATATTTAATGAGATTGGTATTATGTACCGATCCACTATTGATTGTGATTGTTTTTTGTACGTTGATTTAAATCCAGACTTTATGACTGTCTTTGCTTGTCGATGGTTGGTTATTCTGATCCGTTGGTATATTCGCTAACATATAATCAAGTAAACGTTGTCCTGTTAAGCTTAAGAAGCGTCTTGATGGGTAAACTAAAAAACAAACCCCTAAATAGGGGGGTAACTCATTAAATAAACGCACTAACTTTCCTTGTTTCACATCTTCATCGCACAATCGTTGTGGTAAGTACCCTATCCCCCTTCCAAGCAATGTAGCTTCATAAGCTAATTGAATGCTATTAGTGCATATGTTGCCTGTTACGGCTTGCATGGCATCATTAGCTAATGGCACTTGGCTAAACGTTTTACCATTTGGGAAACGAAATAGTATTGAGTTATGTTGCTCTATTTCATTTAATTCTACCGGGGTGCCTGCTTTATCTAAGTAGTCTGGACTGGCATAAAAATACATTTCTTCACTGATAATAGGCTTGGCAACCATGTCTAATTCGCTGAAGGTTTCTTGCACTAAAAATGCGATATCAATATTGTGGCGAACCATGTCTAACGCTTCAGTACTGCTAATGATTTCAATCGACAGTTTTGGATTTTCGTCCATAAATTCGAAAATTTTGTTTACGATATTCATCATTTGAGGGAGTGGGAACATTAAAATACGCAAATGGCCGCTGACATGTGTTTTATTATCGGTTATATCGCTAAGCGTTTGTGCCAAGTCTGCCAGCATCAATATTGTTTTTTCGTAGAAATGACTGCCAGCTGACGTGAGTGACATTGAACGGCTTTGGCGATGGAACAGCTTAATGTTTAACGAATCTTCTAGAGATAACAGGCGGCGACTGACAGTTGATTTTGGCAAATTCAATAAGTTAGAGGCTTCGAGTATGCTGCCTGTCTCAACAATACGATGAAATAATTCAATGTCTTCTGTTTTCATATGATTTGCTCTGATAATGAAAAATAAATCAAACTCAAATAATGGGAATGATATTCCCAAATAAACCCATTTGTTGCAACTGTATTTTAGCGTATTGTTCTGCCTAATTGTGAATTAACTATTGTCTCTTAAAAGGGCTGTTTTATTGTAATCCACGTTTGTTTAAATCTCTGTTACCAAGGTTCATTAACGATGACATACCATTCAACATTGCCGTTGGCATTGCTTATTTCTACTGTTTTAGTGGGATGTGCACCAGTCGAAATCACAGTACCAGAAGTGCTTGTGCGCCCAGTAAAATTATTTGAAGTTGTAGAATCTGCAGCAAATACCGTTCGTCAGTTTCCTGCGAGAGTAGAAGCAAACAGTCGTGCAGAATTATCATTTCGGGTTTCAGGTCAGCTTGTCAGGCTTGATCTTGTTGAAGGGCAACATGTTAAACAAGGTTTTTTACTGGCTCAATTAGATGATCGCGATGCGAATAATAATTTAATGACTCGTGAGGCTGAGTATGATTTGTTATTAGCTGACTTTACCCGTAATCAAACGTTATTAACGCGCAAACTGATTTCTCAAGCTGAATTTGACAGTAGTAAGGCTCAATTAAAATCGGCAAAAGCAGCATTAGCGGCCGCCAATGACCAGGTGAGCTACACTCGTCTAGAAGCGCCTTTTAGTGGGACCATTGCTAAGCGTTTAGTGGATAACCATCAAATTATTCAAGCTAATCAAGGTGTCATGACGCTACAAAATAATCAATTACTTGATGTCAGTATACAAGTCCCTGAAGACATGGTGGCAGTATTAACTCAAGATATTGCAATTGGTTTAGGTGCAAAAGTACGTTTTAGTGCGTTAGAAGGCATGGCATTTGATGCCAAATTCAAAGAATATTCAACTCAAGTCACTCCAGGTACACAGGCTTATGAAGTGGTTTTTTCATTACCACAACCAGCCAATGTGCAATTATTACCCGGCATGAGTGCAGAGCTGACGTTAGCAACGCTCAATGCTCCTCAGCAAGCGTTTACCGCCGTGGTGCCAATTTCTGCTGTTGACAAGCAAGATCAAAGTGGTGATGTAACCGTTTGGCGTTATCAGCCAGATAGTGGTGACATTCATTCTGTCAAAGTGACACTTGGTCGGGTGAGTTCTGATGGTGTGGAAGTACTCACCGGATTAGTAAAAGGCGATGTTATTGTTGCGGCAGGCCTATCGCAATTATCCGAAGGCATGAAAGTGAAGCCATTACGCTGGCAACGAGGAGTGTAGTTGATGAATGTTGCTGAGTATTCCATTAATCATAAAGTGATTAGCTGGATGTTTGCTTTTTTACTGCTCATTGGTGGCAGTGTGGCGTTTACAGGTTTAGGACAATTAGAGTTTCCTGAATTTACCATTAAGCAGGCGTTGGTGATCACCGCTTATCCTGGTGCATCACCTGAGCAGGTTGAAGAAGAGGTGACTTTACCGCTTGAAGATGCTTTGCAACAGCTTGATGGCATTAAACATATTACGTCAATCAATAGTGCTGGATTATCACAAATCCAAGTTGAAATTAAAGATAAGTATGACAAGCATAGTTTGCCTCAAGTGTGGGATGAGGTTCGTAGGAAAGTTAATGATACTAAAGGGAGTTTACCACCGGGAACTGATACACCACAGGTGATTGACGACTTTGGTGACGTTTACGGCATTTTGCTTAATTTATCGGGAAATGATTATAGTAATCGAGAACTCGCTAATTATTCAGATTATTTGCGCCGAGAATTGGTATTAGTTCCCGGAGTTAAAAAGGTTTCGGTGATTGGCAAAGTGACCGAGCAAGTGGTTATTGAAATATCACAGCAAAAACTGTCAGCATTAGGTTTAGATCAAAGTTACATTTATGGATTGGTGAACAATCAAAATGTGGTTTCAAATGCAGGCAGTATTGTCATTGGCGATAATCGTATCCGTTTACACCCCACTGGTGAATTTAGCTCTGTTGAGGAGTTGTCTCGTTTAGTGGTCAGCTCACCGGGCAGCACAGAGCTTATTTATCTGGGAGACATTGCAAATATTGAGAAAGACTACG
The DNA here is from genome assembly GCF_053850585.1 of Shewanella sp. A22. Taxonomy (NCBI): domain Bacteria; kingdom Pseudomonadati; phylum Pseudomonadota; class Gammaproteobacteria; order Alteromonadales; family Shewanellaceae; genus Shewanella; species Shewanella sp. A22. The sequence continues at coordinate 4,311 of NZ_JBSQBN010000078.1, read as the reverse complement.
AAGACAAACCAAGTGTGATATATCACAATCGTGGTGAGTCGGCGTTGTCGCTAGGTATTGCTTTTTCAAGTGGTGTCAATGTGGTTGATATTGGCCAGCGTGTGAGTGAACGATTGCTCGAGCTTGAATCACAACGGCCGTTAGGGATGAGTCTTGATACGGTTTATAACCAAAGTTTAGCTGTGGATAGTACGGTACAAGGTTTCTTAATTAACTTGTTGGAATCCATTGCGATTGTCATTGCCGTTCTGTTGTTATTTATGGGCCTAAGATCTGGATTATTGATGGGCCTCATTTTGTTACTGACGATTTTAGGTACTTTTATTGTGATGAAGGTATTCGAAATTGAGTTGCAATTGATTTCATTGGGTGCCCTTATTATTGCGTTAGGCATGCTGGTTGATAATGCCATTGTCGTGACCGAAGGTATTTTAATTGGTTTACAGCGCGGTAAAACTCGTCTTGAGGCGGCTAAGCAAGTTGTGTCGCAAACCCAGTGGCCTTTATTGGGCGCAACGGTCATTGCCATTATTGCTTTTGCACCTATTGGTTTATCCCAAAATGCTGCAGGCGAGTTTTGTCGTTCATTATTTCAAGTGTTGATGATTTCTTTATTTATCAGTTGGATAACTGCAATTACCTTGACGCCATTTTTTTGTAACTTACTGTTTAAGGATGCTTTGCCGCAAACCGAACAAACAGATCCTTATAAAGGATGGTTGTTTACGACGTACCGGAGTTTTTTATATTTTGTACTGCGGTTTCGTTTGGTGACATTGTCTGTTGTGTTGATGATGTTAGTCTCTGCGGTTATTGGTTTTGGTCATATTAAGAACGTGTTTTTTCCGGCATCAAATACACCAATCTTTTTTGTTGATGTGTGGATGCCAGAAGGAACAGACATTAAAGCCACTGAACGGTTTATTAGCGGAATTGAGAACAAATTACTGCAAGAAAGCGATAAAAATGACACGGGTTTAGTGCATTTAACATCGGTAATAGGACAAGGTTCGCAGCGTTTTGTTTTACCTTATCAACCAGAAAAAGGCTACGCCGCTTTTGCGCAGATGATTGTCGAAATGCGTGACTTAGCGGCTGTTAACGCTTACATGCCACAATTGGAGATATTATTAAATAGTCATTTTCCACAAGCACAATATCGTTTAAAAAACTTGGCGAATGGACCGTCTCCAGCGGCTAAAATTGAAGCTCGTTTTTACGGAGAAGACCCACAGGTACTACGTGGCTTAGCGGCTCAAGCAGAAGTTATCTTTAAGAATGAGCCTATGATGGATGGTATTCGTCATGATTGGCGTAATCAAGTGCCCGTTATTCGTCCCCAGCTTCAAAATGCACAAGCACGGGAAACTGGGATCAGTAAGCAAGATTTAGATAACGCTTTACTGATTAATTTTAGCGGTAAAACCATTGGCTTATATCGTGAAACTAGCCACCTATTGCCCATTGTTGCCCGAGCACCTGCACAAGAGCGTCTTCAGGCGGATAGTTTGTGGAAAATGCAAATATGGAGCACAGAAAACAATATGTTTGTTCCTGTCACACAAGTGGTTAGCGAGTTTAGTACCGAATGGGAAAATCCGTTGATAATGCGCCGTGACCGAATTCGTATGTTGGCTGTATTGGCCGATCCCAAACTAGGTTCTAATGAAACCGCCGATTCAGTACATAGAAAAGTCAGAAGCAAAATTGAGGACATAACATTGCCTGCGGGTTATCGCTTAGAGTGGGGCGGGGAATTTGAGTCAGCGGGTGAGGCACAAACGGCAGTGTTTAGTTCTATTCCGATGGGCTATTTAGCGATGTTTTTAATTACTGTTTTTTTGTTTAATTCGGTACGGCAACCGCTGGTTATTTGGTTCACTGTCCCGTTGGCTGTCATCGGTGTCTCGGCAGGTTTGTTGATATTCGATGCTCCGTTTAGTTTTATGGCACTGCTTGGATTATTGAGTTTATCTGGAATGGTCATTAAAAATGGCATTGTTTTAGTGGACCAAATTAACCTTGAACTTAAAGAAGGTAAAGAGCCAGGGTTTGCACTGGTTGATTCATGTGTCAGTCGTGTACGTCCTGTAATGATGGCTGCGATTACGACCATGTTAGGAATGATTCCATTAATTAATGATGCATTTTTCGGTTCTATGGCGATTACCATTATTTTTGGTCTAGGCTTTGCTTCTTTATTAACATTAGTGGTATTGCCGCTCATGTATAGTTTGGTGTTTAAGATAAACGTCACTCGTTAAAACCGACATTATCATATAGCGTTGCTATCAAGGCTGCTGACACTATTAGGTTGGCAGCCTTTTTTATGTGATTCAATGAGCTATTTTTATCATGAGGCTGGTATTTTTTGCTCGCTAGCGTCATTCAGCGTATAATCGACGCACTTTTCTAAATTGTATGCGCACCTTGCGGATACAATCCTAAAAAGATAATGGAATGAGATGATTTAGCATCTTGTTTTTCATATTAAATCCTTTAAAGAGTCCGCTAATGAGTGAAAAATTGCAGAAAGTCTTGGCCCGTGCAGGCCATGGCTCCCGTCGTGAGATGGAGGCATGGATTGCTGCAGGCCGAGTTAGTGTTGACGGTGAAATAGCAGGTTTAGGCGACCGTGTTGAGGCTGATGCCAAAATACGTATCGATGGCCGTGCTGTTTCATTAAAATCAGCCGATGACATTGTTTGTCGTGTACTGGCATACCATAAACCTGAAGGTGAAATTTGCTCGCGCAAAGATCCAGAAGGTCGTACTACCGTTTTTGAACGCTTACCTAAAGTGCGTGATGCCCGTTGGGTTGCCGTTGGCCGTTTAGATATTAATACTTCAGGGTTACTGTTATTTACCTGTGACGGTGAATTAGCTAATCGTTTAATGCACCCTTCAAATGAAGTTGAGCGTGAATACGCGGTACGTACATTTGGTGAAGTGCCAGAAGCTGCTGTGCAGCGTTTACGAACTGGAGTCACCTTAGAAGATGGCCCTGCTCATTTTGATACCATTAAAGCCGCTGGTGGTGAAGGTATAAACCAGTGGTGGCATGTGACTCTTCGTGAGGGACGTAACCGTGAAGTCCGTCGTTTATGGGAATCACAGGAAATACAAGTCAGTCGATTAATCCGCGTGCGTTATGGTCAAGTTGAATTGCCAAAAACATTGCCGCGTGGTGGCTGGATTGAGCTGCCAATTGACCAAGTTAACTACTTACGCCAACTTGCAGGGTTAGAACCTGAAACGCGCTCAATTTTGGGAACTGATAAACACAGTGTTGCTCGTTCTAAAGTAAAAAGTGCGAAAATTCGCCGTGCAGTACGTAAACATAAAGTGGGTTCAAATCACGGCAAGCCAACACGTCAACGTGACTAATACGTGATGTAAGCTATATTGATGAAGGTCGCTTAGGCGGCCTTTTTTATGGCCAAAATTATTTATTGTTAACCCTCTTGTTAAATCGCTATTCTCAGATATGATCCGCCAAAAATAGTGTGTTTATGCATTATCGATATTGATGTGAGCATATACTCATGGAGATTATGATAGCGCATTGGCATTGCATTATTCGCAGTTAATTATTAACACTTAGGACTCTATGAAAAAATTATTAGCGGGTTTATTAGTTGCTTTACTCGTGGCTTGTGCATCCGCGCCAAGCTGGCAAGGTATGTCTGAGCGTGAGATCAGCCAATGGAAAGCAATAGGCTTTGATTCAACTCAAGCGCAAAACTGGCGAGTAAGAGGCTTTGGTCCACAAGAGTCTGATGGTTGGATAAAAGCCAATTTCAATTTAGACACAGCAACCATTTGGGCTAAAGAATCATTTAACGTTGAAGAAGCACAAGTATGGAGTGAAGCGGGTTTTGAAATTGATGAAGCCGTGATGAACCGCAGTAAAGGATTAACGCCAGTGAGGGCTAATTAGGCTTATTGGGTTGTTGTTAACTTACTCAGTTTGCTGCAATTTGCTGCGAATTGACGATTTTTGAAGCGTTTAGTTCAATCAAGATAATATTTTAGTTGCTTGGCGTTAAAAAATCAGTAAAGTATGCACCAAGTTAAGCGGGACGCAAAAATATTCACGTTTAATTTACTGAAAATCAAAATTTAGTGCCTTGATATAACATATCAAAACACACCAAGTTTTGCCCGAGTGGTGGAATCGGTAGACACAAGGGATTTAAAATCCCTCGCTGAATAAGCGTGCCAGTTCAAGTCTGGCCTCGGGTACCATTATAATCTCTAGCAATAGAGAGTGGTGTAAAAAAGCCTCAACATTAGTTGGGGCTTTTTTAC
>NZ_JBSQBN010000077.1:0-21329 GCF_053850585.1 Shewanella sp. A22 | reverse complement strand
GAACTCAGTCAGTATTTGAGTCCAGTGGTCATGTTTTTGCGATTGATTCATAACGCCTCCTTTATATAAAGAAGCACTATGCCAAAGACTGATTTTTATTGGTATGTGGGATTAATTGACCGCTTACTTCTTAACAATAAAAGTAGGCAAACACATATAGAGGCTCTCTTAGTGCGATTTCTTTAAAAATAAAGAATGCTGCCTGACGCTTTTCATTCCTTTGAAATATCAGCGGCACTACCACTAAATGGATTTAGGAGGTAGAGCGACCCATAAAGCCAAATCGAAGATAATAAAACGATAGATGCCGATGAGTTAGCGAGTATCCAAAACATGGATGTTTTGGTTAAGCTCACATGGAGGTGCTTGCAGCGTCTCGCTTAATCATCTGCATTATGAGTTTCCCGTCTTCATCAAAACATGGATGTTTTGGTTAAGCCACATGGAAGTGCTTGCAGTGTCTCGCTTAATCATCTGCACTATGAGTTTCTCTTTCCCATCGATATTATTGCGTCATTATCGGTTTGTTATTGAGTACTTGCTTACCCTGAAATAGCGCTCACTACTATCTCTATAATCAGCTCTACAATAAGCCACTCAATCAGCTCCACAATCTCCACGCTAGTCCTGATGCTCGTGATGTCGCTTGTTTGCTGGCTTTTTCAAATATCATTGCAGTGCCTAAACAATAAAAATGGTTTTTAGCGCGGGTGATGGCGGTGTAAAGCAGTTCTTTACTGAGTAGTTGCCATTGGGCGGAGCTGGGTTTATGCGGCAATACAAAGCTGACTTTATCAAACTCGCTGCCTTGGCTTTTATGTACTGTCATGGCGTAGCAGGTGTCGTGGCTTGGTAAGCGTGCAGGTAATACTTTAAGCAGGCTGCCATCGGCCATAACAAAATAGGCCATTAAGCGGCTTGGCTTAGTGCTGTCTTGCAAGATTAAACCAATGTCGCCATTAAATAAGCCTAAGTTGTAATCGTTACTTTGAATAATGATTGGTCGACCTAAATAGAACTCATTTTGAGGATTAATCAGTTTGGCGTGTTTAAGACTGTCGGTGATGGCGATATTCATTCCCTCAACCCCAAATTCACCTGCTCGCATGGCACACAAGACTCGATATTGGTTAAAGCTGTCGATGATGGTTTGTTCAGAATGCGGCAATGTTATGGCGCTGTCCTGTCGATCCGCTTGATCGATAATGGTCTGTTGATTTATCCTTTGCTGATTTTCTTGTACCAAACTCAGGTACTCACCATAAGCGTTTACCGATAATGCCAATAACGCTTGTTTACCTGTGTTATCTCCCTGGGCATTATGCTGATGTTCAAACCAATTCAATTCGGCATGATTATCTTGCCACACTTGACGAATCGCATGCACATTAGATTGATTAACCGCATTGGCTAATAACCCAATACCGGCATCGCCTTTAAAACGATGGCTGTGCATCAGCATACACAAACTGTCACCAATTTTAGGTTGTTGATGAATAAACTGACTGACATCTTGTTGGGTTAATTGCTCAATGAGCTTTGCCTGTGCTGCGCTGTAACGCATTGACCATGGCGATGCCTCATGCTGATTAGCTTGTTTTAAGCCAACACAAATATCGGCGAGCACTGCGCCAGCTTCTACTGATGCGAGTTGATCTTGGTCGCCTAACAATATCAAGCGACCATGAGACGGTAGGGCGCTGAGTAATTTATACATCATGGGTAAGTCGACCATCGATGCTTCATCGACCACCAGTAAATCTAAGCGCAACGGATTATCCTGATGGTGCCTAAATTGATACGAGTTTGGGATAACCCCCAATAATCGATGCAATGTTGAGGCTTCTTCTGGTATTTGTTTTAGCGAATCGATTAATACTTTCGCTAATGCTGGGTCGCTCACTTGGGTGAGCTGTTGCAGTAAACGATGTTTAGACGCCTTGATTGATTCACTCAGCCTTGCTGCAGCTTTACCTGTGGGCGCGACTAAACGGATTGTTAGCGGCGACTGGGTTAACAGTAACAATAATAGTTTAGTTACTGTGGTGGTTTTACCGGTTCCTGGGCCGCCGGTGATCACCGCTAATGCTTTTGCCAACGCTGTGGCAGTGGCTATTTTTTGCCAGTTAAACGGGCTGCTATTGCTGTCTTCTGCGGTAAATAAACATTCAATGAGTTGCGGCAGATTACTGTTAGCTAGGTCGATTTCAATCTGTTGATTGGCTAATTGGGTCAACTTAGCCGCTACTTGAGTTTCAAAGAAATGGTACTTATTTAAATATAAGCGCCCATGTTCAAAGATCATCGGTTTATTGTCACCGGGCTTGCCGACGGCATCAAATAGCGCGATTTGTTCAATCAATTGTTGATGGTTAAGCTCAATCCGACAATTGATTTCAGCGTTGCCGCGGTTGTCTTCTGCCATGGGGTTGGCTAAATCAATTTGCTCGATGACTAAACAACTGTGCTGATTAGACAATTGCTGGCTGAGCATGGCGCAAACAAGCAAGAACAGTTGCGGCTGTTGTTCACTTATTGCGGGATCGTTATTGATGGTTTCAATATTGGCCAGCTCTATAGCAAAATGACGATCGAGTGCGGTAATGAGTCGCTGTTCTTGCCAAAGGTGTAATAACTCAGTGATTGGATGGGTGAGTATTAGCATGATGACGTCTCCGGCGCACGATTGTCTGTATTACCTGTAAATAAGCGGTCGAGTTGTTCGATTAACGCTTGCGGTGGTTTGTCATAAAATACCCCAGCGCCAGGATGCTCAGGATGCATGCCGCGTAAAAACAGGTAATAGCAGCCGCCAATATGTTGCTGATAATTGTAGTTTGGTAATCTAAGCGATAAGTAACGATGCAACGCCAAGGTATACAAGATGTATTGCAAATTATAACGATGAGCATCAATGGCTTTAGCCATGGCTGAGTGAGTGTAGTCGCTGTATTTATCGCCCAGATGGTTAGACTTATAATCGGCAATATAAAATTGGCCTTGGTGCTCAAAGGTTAAATCGATAAAGCCTTTTAACATGCCTTTTAAGGTGTCAAAGTCGAGTCCGGCGACGTAACCGTGCTGCTGCAAAATATGATTTAATTGCGATGCTTGTAAGGTTGAAATAGGCAAGTAAAACTCCATTTCGACCATTTTTTGCTTCATGCTTAATTGGCTTAATGTCAGTGATGTGTCTTCTGACGATGGCTCGATAAATAGCGGTGCGACCAATATTTGCTGATACCACGTCATTAGCGGCTGTTGCCATAGGGCTTCGTCAAATCCATATTGTTTCATGGCTTTCGATAGCGCTGGTGTCAGTTCAGTGTCTGCTTGGGTAAAATCAAACAGTTCTAACACTAAATGCATAAAACTACCGGCATTGGCACCGCGTTCAAAGGTAAAGCGATCAAGTTCTGGTTCGCTGGTGAGTTCATCTTGTAACTGTAATTGGATTAACTCATCGGTGAAGTCTTCATCGTCGGCACCGGGCGCGACTCTCTCGTGAGGCAGATGTTTCACCAAGCCAGAATAACTGCCCACTCGCCACGCAAGGCTCTGTACTCGAGTGACTTTTTTGGCCGCTAGCGGGTCATTATTGTCGTGGATATCGGCGAGCACTGAATCGTCAATATTGTTGCCTAAGCATTCCACACTCATTGACGGTAAGGTGGCAATTGCATTCACTTTGGCTTGAATAAGAGCAAAGTCAGTTTTCTTGTCGGTAATGCCTAACAGATAACCAATACCTGTTTCATGCAATTGACTGCTGATCCCTGCCTTTAACTGACGGCTTTGGTTAGCAATATACAAATAACACACGTAAACCGGCCGTGTTAACGCCACATACAGTAGGCGTAAATCTTCAGCGAGGGTTTCTTGTTTGAGTTGTTCCCAGCCTTCGTCGGTGGCGTCGATATCCCATATGAGCTGCTCATTTTTATGGTACATCATCGGCGCAGGGCGTTTTTTATTGCCGCGGGCTAAGCTGACAAACGGCACAAAACAGACCGGATATTCTAAGCCCTTACTTTTATGAATAGTGACAATTTGCACCAAGTTTTGCTCGCTTTCTAAGCGCAGTTGCTGCTCATCACCGCCATTGTTACCAATCAGTTGTTGCTCGTACCAATTGATTAGGGCGCTGCTACCATCTAGCTCAGTGGCCTTTTGCTGCAGTAATTCGGCTAAATGCCTAAAGTCGGTTAAGCGTCTTTCACCAGAGGCTTTAAGATCTGCTGCGTTGTCGTCGTCAGTATCATTAACGCTATTGTCACTATTGCTGCCATAACTGTTGTCATTAGTAATGTCAGCCGTGACAGATTGCGACAGATAACGATGGATCAGTTTGGTTTCGCTGGCAAAGTTTAGCAGTGCAGGCATAACGCCGCGTTGTTGCCACAACTGATGCCAATGAGTGAATTGATCTAATACCTGCTGGCGTTGTTCTTCATCTTGGTTAAATTGATGGATCCGCTGGGCATTAAAACCAACAAGCTCAGTGGCCAGCGCGGCGCGGATAGCCCGCTCATTTTTAGGCGTGGCTAAGGCATACAATAAAATCGCCATTTCACGGGCTTCAATGGTGTTAAATACGCTGTCTCGGCTTAAAAATACCGCGCCAATTTTACGTGCTGATAATTCCGCTTTCATCACGGCAGCTTCGTTACGGTCGCGCACCAATATGGCAATGTCTTTGGCAATGAGCGGTTTAGCTTCCTGTTCAAGGCTGGTATTAACTCGGCATAATCCCTGTTGCGCTTCGGTGAGTAAGCGCTTTATTTCACTGGCAGCATCAGCGGCTAGGCGTTGTCTTGCGGTAGTTTTGTTTAAGCCATTAACATCGTCTTCGGCTAATAAGCGGATCCGCAACGCCGCAGGATTTGTTGTGGCTTCACTCAGGTGTTTATTCGCTGCCGATGATGGGGTTTTAACAATATCATAGGGGATAGCTTGGCTAATAAACGGGTCTTGGTGTTGGCTGAAAAGCTGATTAACGCCATTGACTAATTGAGTTGATGAGCGGTAATTGGTGTCAAGATTATAATGGGCCTGTGTTTGTTGGCGCGCGGCAATATAAGTATAAATATCGGCACCACGGAAAGCATAAATAGCTTGTTTAGGATCGCCAATCATTAATAAACTTAAGCGACCCTTGTTAGCGTCATCATCGTTGTTGTCATTACCAATGTCGTCATTACTTTTACTGTCATCATCATTTGGGGTGTGCACAGTGGTATCTGCGATTAGGTCTAGCTGTGATGCTAGCGGCTGTTGATACACCTGATTAAAAATGGTGAATTGCAATGGATCGGTGTCTTGGAACTCATCAATTAATGCGACCGGAAAACGCTTAGCAATAGCATGGGCGAGGGTGATTGGGTTTTGGCTGAGCGCCATGGCTAAGCTGAGCAATAGGTCATCGGGTGTCATTAAATTGCGTTGCTGTTTTTGGCCGGCAAAGCGTTGGCGAATTCCCTCTCGGGCGCGCACTAAAAATGACGGAATAAGCTGATTAATTAACTCAAGTAAGCGCTCAATATGCTCCAGTAACGGCGCTTCATCCGCACTGGGGATAACGCCACCTTTATTAAGTTTAAGCTCGGATAATGCCAGTTGCTCCAGCGCTTTTATTGGCGGTAATCCTTGGCCAAATTTCACCCAGTTACTAATGCTATCAAACAGTTGGCTAAGTTTAGGGTAACCGTCGGCGCCTTTACCAAAACGTTGACCATTCAACGGCAGCGATTGCAATAATTCAAGGGTGCTGTCGTGCAGGCTTTGCCACAATAAAGTAAAGCGGCTGATGCTTTGGCTTAGCTGTTGTTGTAAGGTTTCAAAGGCCAGAGGCTGCTTTGACAACACCGCTTGGCTTGCACCTAATAACGGTCGCAGCTTTTGTGCTAACACGTCAGGTTCGGCAAACACATCACTAATGGCTTGGGCTAAAAAGGGCGGTAATGGATAACAGACTTCACGCCAGAAATCGCGCACTGCATGGTGTAAAAACTCACTGTCGTCGAGGGTAAATTCGGACTCAAATAGCAATGACGACTCAAATGCCATGTCTGACAACACACGTTGGCAAAAGGCATGAATGGTAAAAATGGCCGCTTCATCTAACGACTTTAACGCTAAGTCTAAGCGTCTTAACGCAATAGGCCGTTCATCTTCCGAGGTATCTTGGTAAAGCTGTTCAATAAACTCATCGTTTACGGCTAAGCCTAAAAAACGTTTAAACGCTAAGTTAATCCGCTTACGAATTCGGTCTCTAAGTTCTTCGGTGGCGGCGTTGGTGAAGGTAACCACCAAAATTTGCTCACAACTTAACGGCGCTTTACCACCATGGCCTAACAATAAACGTAAATACAAACCGGAAATAGTATAGGTTTTCCCTGTACCGGCACTGGCTTCAATTAAGCTTGAACCACTAAACGGTAAGGTGAGGGCATTAAGCGGTGTCACGGTAATAGCGTCCATTAATGCGCTCCTAGTTTAGCTGCGTTGGCGATGAGTTGCGCTTGAATATCGACCGCGGTGCCACTGACAAAGGTGTCTAATTCTGCCAATTTATCTTTGTGATACTGGCTTAACATGGGTTGCAGCAAATGGATGGCTAATGCACCAAACCTAGCTTCGCTAAAGTCTTCTGGGAAATGGAATAAACGTTGGTTATGTGGGTCGTGTCCTTCGCCGAACTGGTTTTGGCCGTCATCCCATTTTTGCTGGGCTTTAAGCAGCTTTTCTTCATGGTCGCCATCGGTTTCAACATAGGCAAAAGCCGTTTTAGGCATAAAGCACAAGGGTTGAGTTTGCCCCTGAATAAAGCCACTGATAAAGCGCGTGAGTTGTGCCTGTGCTTGTTCAGCGGTGATAGGCGCAAAGGCATGAAAGTGACCAATGTCGAGTAAGTAACTGAATTGATTTTTACCCATGCCCGAGGTGGACGAATTGGCCATGGCGTTGATGCATAAATGACGTAAGTACACACGAATAAAATCTCGTCCGTGGGCAGTGCCGGGGCGGTAATTGACTAAGCCTTTAGGCAAAATGTCGTCAATACGGCCGACAAGATTGACTCGCACGATGGACGAATGGGTTGTATCTGCTTGTTCTGGTAAACCCTGCACAGATAGAGCATGCGCTGGAAAATCTTGCAGCGGTAAATCAAAGTTAAGATCAACATTCAGCGTGTGCATGGCTTGTTGATCTTGTAAAAACTGCACCCGATTAATCAACGGCGATATATCGCGTAAATATTGGTTAATTAGTAAGTCGTCGAACGGCGCCATGGGCAATTCACCGCTGGTTTTGAGTTTGCTGAGTAATACGAGATCTGGGCTGTCGAGTTGATGTTCAATGGCATTGTCGAGCATGCGTGATTGCAATAAGTAACGCTCGAGTGCGTTTAAGCTAAACGGTTCGTCATTGTCATCGGCTTGAATATCCAGTGATAAATCGACTTTTAAACTGCGGTTGAAAAAGAATTGCGCTGGATTACGATAAAAACGAATTAATGCCGACAGTTCGAGTTCGACCACTTTAATGCCTTCGCTATTAATATGAGTATGGGCAAACACTTCATCTGCCTGTTCGGCCGACAAAGGTAATGCTTGCTCAAAAAAGTGATTGTTAATGGTCGCATTGGCTGGTGGCGGGCACCATTGGGCATTAAAGCTATGTTGCAGTTTACTCACGCTATCTGTTGATTGTGGTGTTTCTCGGAAGAGTTTAGCGTCAAAAGGCTGCAAAGGTTGTGCTTGAATAAGCTGTGCCAGTACGGCTTTATCGGCATCATCAAGGTTGATGTCTGTTTGCTGTTCAAGCTGTTGCTGTAAGGATTGCGGTAGGTAGCTGAGTTGGCAATATTCGACCAATTCAGACACTAGCATTGAGGCAATGCGCTCAGCATTATCGCGCTCACTGTGGCCGATATAACTGATGTAAAGCTGCTCTCTGGCCGACAGTAATGCTTCTAAAAATAGGTAGCGGTCGTCTAATCGGCGCGAGCGATCGCCTTTTTTAGGGCCAAAATGCGCCATTAAATCAAACCCGACAGGATGTTGTACCCGCGGATAGACGCCGTCATTCATTCCCAGCAAGCACACCACTTTAAAGGGGATTGAGCGCATTGGCATTAAGGTACAAAAATTCACGCTACCAGCAAGGTAACGCTGGCCGACCCGAGATTCAGTTAAGCGCTGATTAAACCACTGCTTTAGGACTTCAATATCGACTTGGCCTTGATGCCCTGCGTTTTCAAGCTCAGTGTCTAGGGTGACTAATGCATCTCGAATGGCTTGAATTTGTTCACGCTCATCATCTGTGGTGTCGTAGCAATCGGCGAGTAGTTGTTGTAATTGTTCAAGGCGCTCTGCGGTGCTGTAGTCATTGGCAAATAAGTTGAAATAGGTGTCAATGGTTTCTAAAAAGTTGAGCAACTTACCTAATGCCTGTGATGACTGACCTTCAATGCCTTGCACCATTAAAGTATCGCGATAAATATCGGCATCGTCGTTAAAGGCGTAACCGAGTATTAAACGCTTAATGCCAAATGCCCATGAGTTTTGTGTAAAAGGCTGCACACCTAGTTGGCTGCGAGTTTGCTCACTGCGGCCCCAACGGACATTGGCATCGTCTAGCCAGCGGCGGATTAATGACAATTCGTCATCATCGAGTTGGAAACGACGCAAAATAGCAGGCACTTCTAAAATACCAATAATGTCAGTGAGGCCAAAGCGACTTTGATTGATATTCAGCAGGCTTAAAAAGCTATTAATCAGCGGAGACTCTTGCGCTGCGCCCCTGTCGGCAATGGCGTAGGGAATGTAATAATCGCCTTTTTGCGGATTTTTATCAGCAAAATACTGACTGTTGGCGGTACCAAATACCGCATCAATATACGGAGCATACGCCGCGACATCGGGCATCATGATCACGATGTCTTTAGGGCTTAAGTCGCTGTTGTTTGATAACAGCTCTAACAGGTGATCATGTAAGGTTTCAACTTCTCGCAGGGCACTGTGGCAACTGCGTAAGGTAATTGAGTCATCACTTGGCAATAACGTGCGGCGAGCATGAATGTCTTGGTACACACTGGCATTTGGCCCTAATGGCTCACCGAGTGTTTCCATTTGTAAGATATCGTATTGCACCCCGTGCAGCAGATTATTCGGCTCGGGCTCGACATAACAGTCGTAACCAAAGTCGGTGTGTTCTGGCGGCAGAGACAGTAATAAATCTAAGAGTTCGCGGCCCATTTGACCATTATTAGCCAATATGGGATTACCCACTTCGAGTTTGTCTTCCCAGTCTTGGTCGAGTTGTTTTTTATTGGCATATTGCAACGCCATACGGGCGCGGGTTTTCGGCTCAATAATATCGCCCCAATAATGCTGGCAAGGGCTGAGAGATAACATAATGACATCAATGCGACTGGCTAAATGGTACAGCACATCAAGAGTTTGTGGCGGCATGGACGAAATACCAAACACATATAACCGAGCGGGCAACATTGATAAATCGGTATCTGGATTGGCCAAGGTTGCAATTAAATCGGCATGTAAATTGGCGCGATGATAATGGCTGGCGTGCAAATGATGTTGGTTATAGTCGATTAATGCTCGCCACAGGATCGGTTGCCATTGCTGGTTTTCATCTAATGCTAGGCGGTTGTCGATGCTTGATAACGGCTGGTTTTGTTCCCACGTTAAAATCCACTCAGGGCGATAGACCAAGTATTGGTCAAAAATGTCGGCAATGCGGCCACACAACTGAAATAGTTTAATCGCATCATGTGACTGATTAAGCTGCAATATGGCATGAGTGTTTGCTGTATTAGTATCGGTATCAGTTTCAGTATTCGCGTTTACATCTGTATCAAGAATATCTGTATCAGCGATGCCAGTTGTGGTATCAACTTGAGGCGATAAGTACTGTTTGAGTGGGCTAAAATCTGGGTTATCTAGCAGACTTGGTAATAAGTCCATTAACTTCCAGGTCATCGCCGCTTTAGTAAAGGCGTTATCTTTTGGTACATCGGGCAGCAAGTCGTGGCATAACTGCCAAGTAAAACTAGAGGGTAACGGGAACGATAATGCGGCGGCGATACCATTGTGTTTAGCGATTTCTAAACGCAGCCAAGTCGACATCCCGGGGCTTTGAACTAACACATGCTCACTGGCTAATAAACTGACGTTATCTAAACGAATAGCCAACAGTTTGGCCAGTTGTTCAGATAACACTTCCATCTGATTAGATTGAATTAAAGTAAGCATGGGCGACCCGCTAATTTGAGATTAATTCATTCTATGGACTCTGCCTTAAATCATCAATCAAAACCGTTAATAATCAGGATGATTGCTGATGTTGTGCACAAGTTCAATTGCGCAGCAGTCGTAAACGCAATCGGCGATATAACCGCTTAAAGCGTTGTTGCTGTTGCTGGGTTTGTGATTCCGACAGCGGTTGATATTTAAGTGCCACATAGGCATTGCTTAAGGCTGTAAAGTCAGCTGCCACTTGAGGGGACAGGGTACTTAAGTGGGCGCTAACTGCTGCAGCGTAATCAAACGGTGCTTGACCTTGTTGACGGGCGATACCTTTTTTCGCTAAGCGTTGGCAAACGAGTTGATAACGTTTATTAAGGGGATCTTGTTGGCGATCAACATTGAACAATCCGGCGTAATAGGCAATAACCAGGGCGATAATGATAAAGCTAACAATCATCAGTAAAGCGATTTTAGTGCTGCTAACATCACCCAATAATTTTGCTAATACTTGTTGTTTACGTTGTTCGTCAAAACCTAATACCCACACACTCCAGTAGTAATCGACACTGGCAAATTGCTGGCGTAATTCATTTAACCATGGGTATTGTTTCATGTGCAGTGTGCTAAAAGGGCTGTCTTGTAAGTAGCTACTTTGGCTGTCAAAGGTGGCATCAAAGCCATCTAACACCCGCTGCGGTGCAATCATTGCGGTAGGGTCAAAACGTTGCCAACCTTGGCCTTCAAACCACACCTCGGTCCACGCATGGGCCATGTATTGATAAACACTGTAATAGCCCGCTTTAGCATTATAATCGCCGCCCTGATAACCCGTTACCATACGGGTTGGAATGCCGCTAGCACGTGCCATAAACACTAGCGCAGAGGCGTAATGAGCACAAAATCCAGCACGGTTTTCAAACAGAAAATCATCAATTTGCTGCTCGCCGACACGGGGCGGGCTCAAGGTGTAGTAATAGGCTTGTTCAGCAAAGTAATTCATCATCGCATTAATGCGCGCTTGTGGATCTGGATAATCTTTGGCGAACTGCAAACCGAGTTTTCGGGTTTTTGGATTGCTATCGGCAGGCAACGCGAGGTTTAGCTGCTGAGTATGTGAGTCGAGTTTGAGATCCATGATCGTCTCAGGATATGAGGTCACTCTATAACTCATTCGCTGATCAACAGGCCTTAACGAATACAAACGATAATCTGCTAATTCAACCACTTGATCATTGCTGCTAAACGCTTCATCTAAACCATATAACCATTTTTGATGACTGGGTTCGCTAATGACCACATAGTCAATTTTTTTACTGCTAGCACTGGTAGTGGCATTAGGAGCTTGGCGCATGGGCTTGTTAAAGTATGCTTGTTGCTGAACTTGTTGAATACTGGGGTCTTGTCGCCAGGTTTTACCGTCATAATTTTCCATCACCAAGGTACGCCAATATAAGTCTTGGTTGGCAGGCCCTAGGGTGCTGCCATCTGGATTATCAAAACCAACTCTAAAGGCTAGCTCTGCTGAACGAGTTAGCTTGCTAATGTCACCAAATGACACTTCATCAGACAAACCCGTCTTGGCCGTTTTCATATTAGGCACTAACCATAGTGGTCCCAAGCGAGGGAACACCACAAACAGTAATATGGCTAACGGTAGGCTTTGTAATATTATTTTAAGACTAAAACTGAGGTTAGCGACTTTATTTGATTTGTCTTGATAAACACTGATTAACACGCCGGTATTTATAATTGCCACGGCTAATAAATGCACCGTATTAAGCATGCTTTGTTGATCAAGTAAGGTTAGACCAATAAGAAAATAGCCCACCAACACAATGGCTTTTACGTCTCTGAGTTCACGCATTTCAATGTATTTTAAGGCGTAACCTAAAATTAATAAGTTAACCAAGGCATTGAGTAAGCCTATTTCACTGGACACTAAGGCGAGTGTGGTTGCGGCGCCAATAGCTAAAGAGGTTACCAGTATTTTAGGCGGCGCAGCCACTTTGCCAAGAAAAATCCCCAGGCGCCAAACAAAGCAAATCGCACAAATACCAATGCTCCATAAAGTCGCTTGTTGATACAAAGGGCTCAGGATGGCGACATTAGTGATTAACAACCAAAACAAGGTATTGCGGCTAATAATGGCATCAAAGTTATCGGTCATGATGATTCACCCACAGATTGGGTTGCCACATGACTCGGATTAAAATCTGGGTTCATGTTTGTGGGAGCATGGTAAGTCGCAATAGCGGTGTGACAAGCTACTCGATGGGCTTCGCCTGTTTGTTGGTTAATAATATGGTCGTCCAGAATTAAGCCAAACATTTGCTGAGTTTGGCTTAATTTATCGACTTGCCAAGCTAGTTTACTCAGTTTGTGCTCTATGTTATTGCCAGATGTGTTGGCCAAGGTTAACCAAACGGGTAATCCTTCTGGCTCAGCAAATTCTTTGGACAACATGCCTTTATCTTGAGCCCATTGTTTCCATGCGACGTGTTTGAGTGATTCCCCCGGTTTATAAGTACGTAAGCCTTTGTAGTCGTCAACACCTGGGCGTAATTTACCGTGGTCATTAGGGTTATCATTGTCGCTAATGTGGCTTGACAGTTCGATGTCACACATTTCTGGTTTAGCAAAAATAACATGATGGATGTCTAAGTCGACATAGGACCATGCGCGGCATAACCCTAACGGAAAGTAGGATGAAACTTTGATCCGCCCAGGGTTTAATTTGCCACGTGTAGGGTGTTCAAATGGCACTGTCGCAATGGTTTGTTCGTGCATTTGTTTAACACGAACATGGCGCTGATAACTAAATTGCAAACAAATTTGCTGGTGGGTGGTATCGGGATTATGTTGTCGAGTATGGCCAGTTAACATGATGGGAAATGGCATATTGTCACCAGCATAACCTTGCGGTGGTGTGACGGCATTAAATGTTAAACCAGCAAGGTTTTTATAGCTGTAAATTATGCAGGTATGGAACACACTGGCGAGTAATAAGCTTAACCCTATCACTAAGTTATTTTGATAATTGGTGCCAAATAAATACAGTAAAACGATCAATCCAATCCACATTAACCCAAAACCACTGGGGAGAATAAAGATGCCTTTATGGCTGAGTGTAATCTGCTTTTGCGGTGGTAAGCGTTTACTAATCCACCTTGACCAGCGTCGAGTTAACGATGCTGGAATTAACCGACGTAACCGAGACGGCTTAATAGCGCCATTGGCATAGATTGCTGAAGAGTGCTTGTTTGCTGTCGTCGATTTAGCCATGTGCCTGCGCCGTTAACGTATTGGATTGACGCTGGCGAGAATAGTGTCAGACAAGGCTTGGCCTTGAAATTGACTGCTACTGCGAATGCGATGTTCAGCAACCGAAGCAAATACCGCTTGAATATCTTCGGGTACCACGTACTGACGTTGGTTGATAAAAGCCCATGCTTTAGCGGCTTGTAGCAAAGCAATACTGGCTCGTGGCGATAAACCGTTAGCGACATTGTGTTGCCGAGAGTAATCGACCAAGGCAATTAAATAATTCAGTACCGCATCTGATGCCGACACTTGCGCCACTTGTTGTTGCAGTAACATTAACTCTTGCGGCGTTAGGCATTGTGATAATGATGCTGGTTTATTGGCTTGAGTGCGCGACTTTAACATGGCTAACTCGGCTTCTGCGCTGGGATAACCGATGGAAATCCGCATCATAAATCGATCGAGTTGCGATTCTGGCAACGGGAAGGTACCAGCTTGATCAACTGGATTTTGGGTGGCAATAACAAAAAAAGGTGAACTCAGTGGATGAGTGATGCCATCGATAGTAATTTGTTGCTCTGCCATGGCTTCGAGTAAAGCACTTTGGGTTTTGGGGCTGGCGCGGTTAATTTCATCTGCCAACAACATTTGATTAAACACCGGGCCTTTATGAAAGATAAATTGTTGCTGTTCTTTGCTGTAAATGGATACCCCAAGAATGTCAGCGGGTAGCATGTCGCTGGTAAATTGAATCCGTTGGTAACTCATGCCTAAACTGCTGGCAATGCCTTGGGATAAACTGGTTTTGCCCATGCCGGGTAAATCTTCAATCAGTAAATGACCTTTGGCGAGGATACAAGCGACGGCAAGTTTTATCTGCTCAGGTTTACCGAGCAAAACTTGGCTTAGTTGGTTAAGTAATGTTTGAATAGTTGATTGCGACACGAAAACTCCAACTGTTAGTAATAAATCGTTGTGGGTTTATTGTAGGCTTATGTTTAAAAGATGTTTGTTGTTATCGTTTTTAATGATAAGAGCAGTATAAGCATGATGCACTAAATCAACATAAGCGACTGTCGGATTAATACTATCCTCGGGTTATACGTTACCGTGCTGACCCTAGATAAGCAAAAACAATACCGCCATATGCTGGTGGTATTAAGCATGCTTAATAACGGTAACTAAATTCCTTTTCACTAAACATCGCTGCCCTTGAGGCGCTTTTTTGTTGGAATATCATTCTATAACTCAGCACTGCTTGGACATATTCGCGAGTTTCGGTGTAAGGAATTGTCTCAATAAAACTCATTACATCTAAGCTGCCATTAGAGGCTTTTAACCAACGTCTAACGCTACCAGGGCCTGCGTTGTATGCGGCCGTAGCGAGTACCCGGTTTTGATCAAACTGTTTGAGTAGCTCACTGTAATAAGCACTGCCTAACATAATGTTCACTTTAGGGTTGTACAGATCTTTTATGTTATTAAAGCGGATTTTGTGTTTTCTTGCGGTTTGCTTAGCGGTAGCAGGCATTAACTGCATTAATCCTCGCGCACCTACACCAGACGTCGCGTATGGATAAAATGCACTTTCTCGACGAGATATTGCCCGTATTTCATCAATATTTACCCCATACTTTTTGCTAGCTTTGACGAATTCATCATTGGATGCTTCGGGAAAACGCAGGGCTATTGAATCCCATAACTTGCCTTGGATACTGGATTCAACACTAAATCCATGCCAGCCGTTGTTTAAGGCAAATAAACCATATTGGGCGGTCATTTCTGGAGTATGACGACGCATTAAATACAGCCATTCGTTACGGGCATCAATTTGTTTGTCTAAGGCCATTAATTCCACAACGCGAGCTAGACCAGGGTCTTGGTTTAATGCGGTTTGTAGCTCTGGAATAGGAGTCAAGTTATCATCATTCATCGCCAAGGGTTTACCTAAGGCTTCTGCTGCATTAAAACCGTAGAAATTACGTTGGCCGCTTAAGGTTGACTGTAATTGCGTTGCGCGGGTTTTGTTAAGGCGTGCTGTCATTTTAGCTTGCCAATATTGCCAGCGAGGATCGGCTTTACCTTGATCACTCAATAGGGATAAATATTTATCTATAGTGTCTAAGTCTTGCTCTCGAATGGCCCAACGCAAGCGCATTTCATAAAGATCATCAGATTGGAGTAATGGCAGCATGGTATCAATATGGTTAACCAATTTTTGGTCTTGCTTAATGAGCGCTCGGCGGACTAAATAGCGATTAAGTTGGCGCCCTTCAACGTCGCTGAAGCGATTTCCCTTTTGATATTTAACATATAATTTAATGGCTTGATGTAAATTTTTGCGTGCTAGTTTTCGCAGTCCAGCATCAACAATATCACCAATGATAGGCTTAGAACCGGCAAATTTTTTCATGTGGCGCAAAATGTTGGGATCGCGATACACTGACAATAGCAATTTAGCTTCGCTTTTATGTTGAGTGATTTTTTGCGATAAATAACTTAATAGGCTGGATTGCCTTGCATTAAAACTCAACAACATACGGGCCCAAACCAATTCTTGGCTTCGGTAGCCAGCTTTTGTCCATTTTTTGAATACGTCATCACATTCTTTAGGGCGAGAATAACCGTGAACCCATAAACGTTCTATGCCTTGATAAGCCATGGTTTTATTACCTGCATCGAGTTGAGCTTGGTAGTAATAACACTGTAAGCGCACATCATTTGGCGTGTCTGGTGATATGGTTAGAAAGTCTTGCCAACGTTGTTTTTTCCCTGCGTTGAGTAAATAGCGATAACGAGCATTGTTATAAAGTGGCGTGGTCTCGAATTGCTTGATGGCATTCAATGCCTTGTTGCCTGGAGATTGCACTATGCTGTCGATATTTTTGTGGTAATCGAGGTAAACCGTTAGCGGGTAATCGGCAAGTTTTTTGCGGAGGGCTTGATATTTATCGTGTTGATTTTTATCCAATGCTTGACGAGCATCAAGGTAAGTTTGTTGCTGTGATGTCAACGCATGCGCTTGGCTAAGAAAAGCCAACGATGTGCTTAGTAATAATGCGCCAGTAATAAAAGTGTTTGCCCAAATGTTACGCATTTAAATGAGAATCTCCGCCTCAGTATTTCGTTAGTTGTCAGTGTTTGTAATATACGTTGTTTTACGCCGGTTAATGACAATGAGATTGGTGATCTAAATAAAGGTTAATCATCATCTATTTATCCGTTAACCATTATCAGTTAGCCATTACTTTCATGTTTTTCAACAGACTCATCAAGTGCTCGATTGAGCAGTTGTTTGTCTATCTGTTTACTGGTATCTACGCCTAGTTGCTGCATGTAATGTGCTTGCCTAATGAGGTTGCCTTTACCTGTCGATAACTTGGACATGGCATTTTGATAACTTTTATCTGCAGTGTCTAAGGCGCGTCCTAGCTTTTCCATGTCTTCCAAATAACCGCACAGTTTGTCGTAAATACGGCTGGCTTGTTTGGCAATGTTTTGCGCATTTTGGTTTTGATACTCATAACGCCAAATATTATTGATAGTGCGCAAAGCCACTAATAAATTGGTTGGGCTTACCAGCATAATATTTTGCTCTAGGGCGAAATTAATTAAGCTTGGGTCGTATTCTATGGCCAGTAAAAAAGCAGGTTCAATAGGAATAAACATTAGCACATAGTCTAAACTTTTGAGGCCATGGAGCTTATGGTAATCTTTTTGGCTAAGACCTTTAATGTGTTGTCTAATCGATAATGCATGTTCTTTTATCGCTTGGTCGCGAATGTCTTTATCTTCGCTGTTAAAATAGCGTTCGTAGCCAATTAATGACATTTTTGCATCAATTACGACGTCTTTTTGTTCGGGTAAATGGACGATAACATCAGGTTTAAAGCGTTTGCCATTGTCATCCTTCAAGTCTTGTTGTATTTGGTACTCATGACCCTCACGCAATCCACTTTCTTGTAATACGCGCTCTAAAATGACTTCGCCCCAATTGCCTTGCTGCTTATTATCACCTTTTAGTGCTTTGGTGAGGTTAATGGCGTCTTGGCTCATTT
Organism: Shewanella sp. A22; assembly: GCF_053850585.1. Classification (NCBI taxonomy): domain Bacteria; kingdom Pseudomonadati; phylum Pseudomonadota; class Gammaproteobacteria; order Alteromonadales; family Shewanellaceae; genus Shewanella; species Shewanella sp. A22. The sequence continues at coordinate 3,739 of NZ_JBSQBN010000077.1, read as the reverse complement.
TTAAATTAAGATCGCGCAAATTATCTAATTGATGTTTCAATGCGCTGCGTTCAGATTGCTCATGAGTATATGACTCTTGAATTTGCCTTCTAAAGCCTTCTAATTGTTGTTTTAGCGGCCCGAGTACACCGTCCATTTGCGAAACATTTTGTTGTTTAAAGTTCTCACTGCGTTCTTCAAAAATCCGATTAGCAAGGTTTTCAAATTGCAATTTAAGGCGTTCTTCTGCCGACTCAAGTAACACTATTTTATCTTGTAATGATTTTTGCTCGGTTTCAGCTTTAACCAGAATTGTTTGTTGTACTGCATTAGATTTGGCTAAATTGAGCTGTGATTCCATTAAACGATGTTGGATTTCAACCATTTGTTGTTCAACTAAATTCACTCGGTCGGCTTTGGTTTCTGCGCTAGAAAGCTGGGCAATCAAATCTTCTATTTTGCTTTGCAGATGATTACTGTGATCCATTTTATCATCGAGATTATCTTGTAATCTCGACATTTCAATTTGGGCTTCATTTAGCTGTTGAAGTGTTTGCTGTTCGTGTTGCAGCTTAAGCTGCTCCCATCGTTTACGTGTTAACCGTTGGTTGAGTAACGCACCGATTAGAAAGGCAACAAACGCGGCTGCAATAAACGCAGCAATTTGAGGAGGAGTTAGCGACACAGCAAAAGGCATAACAAAAACCGATAGAAAATAATGGCTAAGGGTCGCACGGCTAATAAACGCCTGCAAGGGGTAAACAGAGGATTTAATGAAATATTGTTATTAGGGCCTGTTGATCTTTCAAGGCTGTTTTTACAGCGAATTGTTGGTAATTTGTACAAATAAAAGACTTTGTAGTGTAGTTATTCTACATAACAAGTCGATAATCCAGTAAAAATGACCAACAAATGTTGCCCGAAGTGTTCGGCTAAAAACGTTTTACTCTTTGTTGAGTACTCTTCGTTAAGTAAAAGTAGCTTAGATTGTTAGGCAGCAATCCTCTCGCCTCGATTATAACGTTTTTATCTCGAACAAAACTTAACCAGCAAAGATCAACAGGCCCTAATGATTAAATTTAAATCTACTCGCGATATTGGTTGGTATAGACACCAATAATGGCCGTTTTGTAGTTTTTTGTTATTGATGAAATTAAATGGCGATATTATCTGTCTATTGAAAGACGTAAGATAGATTACGGTAGCTTTAGCTGTCGACCAGTATTTTAACGAGGTGATTTATGGCGGGTAAAAAAGGTTTTACTCAAGGCATACAAAAACGTGCTTCTTGGCATATTCCTGATAACCAAGTTACACCGGAATCGGTATTTAATGATCGACGTAATATTGTTAAGGCCCTTGGGTTAGGAGCATTGGGCGCGAGTTTGCCTGGCCAAGTTCAAGCCGGTATTTTTGATTTATTTGGCGAACAAAAGGCGCACAACCCTTTTGTGACTCAAGGGCTACAATACGCCACCCCGGCCAAGTTTGTTTTACCTAATCCGAAAACACCTGAAGATAAAGTGATTCGTCATAATAATTTCTATGAATTTGGTACCAGCAAATCGGACCCGGTTGATAATGCACAAAATTTTAAGGTTGATCCTTGGACGTTAACTATCGATGGTTTAGTTGATAAGCCGATTACCCTAGATTTACATGAATTGACCACTCGTTTTGCTCTTGAAGAACGCACTTATCGCTTACGCTGTGTTGAAGCATGGTCGATGGTTGTGCCATGGGTCGGTTTTTCGTTAGCCAGCTTACTTAAACAAGCAGGCGTGCAAAGTAATGCCACCCACATTGCCTTTGAAACGCTATTTGACCCAGACCAAATGCCAGGGCAAAAAAGTCGTTTAATGGGCGGGGGGATCCATTATCCGTATGTTGAGGGATTAACGGTTGCCGAGGCAATGAATGATTTATCGTTTTTAGCTGTGGGCTTATACGGTAAAACCTTGCCGCCACAAAATGGTGCGCCAATTCGTTTAGTGGTGCCTTGGAAATATGGCTTTAAAAGTATTAAGTCTATTGTGCGGATTCGGGTGATGGACAAGCAGCCACCAACAAGCTGGAATCAATTAGCCTCAAGTGAGTATGGTTTTTACGCCAATGTAAACCCTGAAGTAGATCATCCTCGTTGGTCGCAGGCATCTGAGCGCAGTATTGGTGAGGGCGGTTTATTTTCTGCTAAACGTATCCCAACCCAAATGTTTAACGGTTATGGTGATTCAGTGGCTGATTTATACAAAAATATCGATTTGAGGAAGTTTTACTAATGCGGATAAGCCCTCGATGTCTTTTTTGGCTAAAGGTGTTGTTGCATATTAGTTTTTTGTTGCCTGTCTTTTATCTCGTGGCGCTAGTGTTAAGCGACAACGCGGGCGGCGATCCGGTGCAGTATATTATTCACTACACCGGCATGGGCGCGATTAATAGTTTATTAGCGACCTTGCTAATTTCACCTATTGCTAAATGTTTTAAAATAGCGGCGCTGATGAAAACTCGCCGATTGGTAGGTTTGTATGTTTGCGCTTATGCTTTATTACACATCAGTGCATTTATTAGTTTAGATTTGCTGTTTGCGTGGGGATTATTGTTAGAAGAAGTGATTAAGCGGCCCTATATTTTGGTGGGTGCTGCGACCTTGATTATCATTTTATTACTGGCGGTAACGTCTCCTAATCGTATAAAACGCAGTATGGGGAAACGCTGGCAATTATTGCATAATTGGATTTATCTGGCGGCAATACTGGCTCCAATTCACTTTTATTGGTCGGTAAAGTCGGAAATTATTGAACCCAGTATTTATATTGCGCTGTTTGCGGCCTTGTTGTTTTACCGCAAAGACAGTATTTATAAGTGGTTACACCCTAACAAGTAATACCATTTAATATTTTACGTCAACGCCTCAGTCTGTTGTTGAGGCCGTTAGTTGAAAATGCAGCAAATAAAGTAAATACCATTACTGATATCATAATAATGGCTAGCCTTAACCAAGGTTGTTCGAGAGACATACGCATATCGATAAAATTAAACGTGGTTACTGGCCACACAAATATGACGCTGATTAATAACCCCAGTTTGAGTAATGTACAAACAAACGAATTCCTAATAAACATTAATAAGGGTAAACACATCGCGACCAGCGCTAATACTTGCTGATCAAAGCGTAAAAAGTGCGCGCCTAATAATAGGTAAGCTAAACTTATTATGGTTACTCGCCACCACATTTTAATCCTCCTTAATAGCGTCAAATAACGTCGTAGTTGACGTTAACCAATTCAGCATAACGCTGAATTAAGGCTCATTCTTGGTGACGGCTCACATATTATTGAATTATTGGGCCTAGTTTAGGGTAAATAGGTTGATTAATTTTGCATCAATTACAATTTCAGCTCAAATAGGATTAATTAACGCTGATTAAACCGTTTGGTGAATGGTAAATAGTGTTGAGTTCGCGAGCCATACAGCAACCCGTGCCGTAAAAAGTTACAGCTTGTGGTGATACAAATGGCAGGTTAGAAATGACGACGATCACAGTAAAGTGTTCGGGTTTATTTATGCCATTCATTATCCATTATGGGCAAAACTGACTGGCGTACGAGCCTAGTTGCTGTGTTATACCAATCCCATTAAATATCTGATCAGTTCAGAGTCTCTCAGGTTTTTCAATTCAAGGCACATTGATGTAGAAATGGTTGTTGCCTTTTAAATCGATGTAACACAGAAGTGGAATACCTGAGAGACTCCATTCTGG
>NZ_JBSQBN010000076.1:0-21487 GCF_053850585.1 Shewanella sp. A22 | reverse complement strand
CTCAGGTATTCCACTTCTGTGTTACATCGATTTAAAAGGGAACAACCATTTCTACATCAATGTGCCTTGAATTGAAAAACCTGAGAGACTCTGAACTGACCAGATATTTAATGGGATTGGTATTAGTGACTAAATACGTGTGAATCAGTCAGTAATAAACTATCCATTAAAGGTAATTGCGGTAACTCTGGAAATAATGGTCTGCTAATTGCTTTACAGTATATGAAAAACACAATATCAGCGTGTTATTACACGTTGGGGAGCGGTTAACCTCAATACATAAATGGAGAATATTATGGATTTATTACGAATTTTAATTGCAATTTTACTGCCACCTCTTGGAGTTTTTCTACAAGTTGGGCTGAGTAAGACATTATTACTAAACATAATTTTAACGTTGTTGGGTTATATTCCTGGAATAGTGCATGCTGTGTGGGTAATTGCTAAGCGTTAAGGGCCGTCAGAGACATTAAGCTTAAAACTTATATGACTCAGTAGTACTTTGTTAATCGGAAAATTTTGCCAATAATGAGTAAAATTTACCGCTATATAGCATGTTTATTGGTGTACACCTTCATGACCTATTCGGTCATTCGGCGTTATTAAAGGTTGCTTAGCTTATTGGTAAGCTAATACTGAGCTTCAAACCCTGACGTTGGCCCGTCGGACTGATCAGATTTTCTGCTACTATATTTCCTTGATGCAACGAAATGGCGGCTTGGGTGATTGCTAGTCCTAATCCCCAACCTCCGCTTTTTCTGTCTCTGGCAGTATCTGGGCGATAGAAAGGTTTGAAAATGGCTTCTAGTTCTTTTGGCTCTATACCTGGGCCGTCATCTTCTACAGTGATCAATATGTGCTTGCCAACTGGTGCTGCGCTTATGGTTATTTGGCTATCAGCGTAGCAGATGGCATTGCGTAGCAGATTTTCTATGGCGCGAGATAATGTTTTGGGGTGTTGAGGTAGTTTCAGCGCCTCAGGTATGTCAATTTGTAAGTTTTTGCCTTGTTGCTCGGCTTCAAATTCAGCGTCATCTAATACTTGGCTCAGTGATTCCGCTAATCCTAACTCTAGTTTGTGTTCATGGTTGGCTAAACTGACTCGAGAGAGGGTGAGTAACTCGCTTATAAGTGCTTCAAGTTGTAAAGCTTCGTAGCCAATACGTTCTAGCTCATCACTGTGTTGACCTTTTTTACGGGCCAGCGCCAATGATAACTGTAACCGCGTAAGTGGTGTACGCAACTCATGGGAAATGTCACCCATGAGTCTTTGTTGGTTATTTACCATGGTTTCAATGGCATCGGCCATGCCATTAAAGGCCACGGCTAATTGACCCATTTCATCGCGACGATTTGCGGTGGCTTTATCAACTCGGTTAGATAGGTCTCCTCTGGCTAAGGCATTGGCGCTATGCTTTAGCGAACGTAATGGTTTACTTAAATACCATGCGAGTAAACCACATAGTAAACCTGATAATAAAATGGCTAGACCTGCGGTAAGTAATTTATTATCAGCAAAAAAGAAAAACCATGGTCGTGGATGACTATCGGGTAAACGGCCAAATAGTTGATAGCCTTTACCATTAACCTGAAACACATAGGGGCCAAAAATGAGCTCGTTTCTAAATTGGTGGCTAATCGGCTGATCTGCTTCTTCGGACATCAATTGAAAACGCCTAAATTCCCGTGAAACACGTTTGGTATTTAATATTTGGCCTTCGCTATCGGTTAAATACAAACGTATCGGGCCACCATCATGATTACGCCCTCTGTGCAAACGTTGAAGGTTCTTAGTCTCAAGTAATTGAGGTTGCTGTTGGATTCGTTGTGCAATGTTTTCCAGAATGCGCTCAAGACTAGGAGGTAACGGCGAGCGGTCATGGTTTTGCTGTAATAATGGCAGTAATGACACCAGCGCAATAATCAACGAACTGCATAACCAAAACCCTAATAGTAATTTGAAAAACAGTCGGTTAAATGGATTGTTTTTACGCATCATGGTATCCAGATATAGCCTTTACCGCGCAGTGTTTTTACGCGAGGACGGCCATCTTGGCGCTCAGGGAGTTTCTTGCGTAAGTTAGATAAGTGCATGTCTAAGCTGCGGTCAAAAGGCATTAGTTTTTTACCTAATACACTTTCGCTTAATGATTCTTTGGTGACCAATTCGCCAGTTTTTTCAATTAAATTGAATAGCAATGAAAACTCGGTGCCTGTCAGAATAATGAGTTGGTCATTGCAATAGGTTTCTTGGCGGGTAGGGTCGAGACGTAAGTCGCCAAATTGCATCATTTCATTGGGTTGATTGTCTTGTTGTGTGGTATTTGCTCTGCGTAAGATGGCTCTGATCCGTGCCACTAGTTCACGATCATTAAACGGTTTAGGGAGGTAATCGTCTGCGCCAATTTCAAGGCCGACAACTCGATCGATTTCATCTCCGCGTGCCGTTAACATTAGTACGGGGGTTTGTTTACGTTGGCGTAAAGCGCGCAATACTTCAAAGCCATTGAGTTTAGGCAACATGACATCTAAGAGAATTAAATCAAAGTCTTGCTGTTGTGCTAGTGAAAGCCCTTGCTCACCATCATAAGCTTGGGTCAAGGCAAAGCCTTCTAACTCAAGCAATTGACTGAGTAGATCGGATAAACCCATATCATCGTCGATAAGTAAAATGCGATTCATAACTGTCCTCTGGCACAAAGAAAATCTGTATGTTAACGCTAACATACAGATTTTTCGATCAATTAAGCTTATAGCATGCCAAGATTAAATAACATCAACATTGCACAGTTTTACATTTACCCGGCTTTGTTTGTCAGTATATAGCGTTTAATTCTGGCAATGATAAAGGTGAGTATTATCGAGCCCAAGATCAGACCGACTGAAAATACGGCATTCTGAAGCGAGTTAGGATTAAAGACTAACATACTGCCTAAACCTAACATCATAATGCCCGACATCAGTTTAAGTACTTCGCCTTCTTTTTCGGTAAGTTTACGTTTACCTAGCGTCATAGAGAATACAATCACAATAACAGCAAGTGGAATAACGTAAACCACATTGTAAGCGATAAGATACAAGTATCGTTGCATTGTATCGAGATCTGATAATGATAACACTGAGGTGTAAATCATTGGAAAACCAGCCGTACATAGCAGTTCATAGGTGTTAGCTAAAATAGCCAAAATGGTTGAGCCTAAAATCATTGTGGGTAACGAACTGGCTTTAGATAATTTTCCCATTCGTTTAATGAGTGAACCGCGATTTTCAACAGACATCGATAGGCTGACATCACCACGGCCATAAAAGTAGTCTTTTATATTCACCGCAGCCGCGATTAATGCCAATATTCCTGCACAGGTAATAATGATACCACCATCACCGCCGCCAAGTAGTTGGAATAGGTTAAGCCAAGCACTCATAAACACAAAATAAATAAAACCTGAGAAAAATACAAAAATGCCACCTACGAGTAGCATACGTTTTCGACTGCCTGCATTAACCATTATGCTCAATAAAAACAGTAATACGAAAAATGCGCAGGGGTTAAATGCATCAACTCCGGCTAAGACTACCGTGAGTACAGGTAATGACATTTCTTCGGGGTGTACGGCACCTATGAGGGGGATGTCGACAGGTTGAACTGTGGGTTCTGGTGTAATATCACTGGCCTGCTCAAAGGACATGCCACATGTACCTTCGGCTTGTGGGTCATCGCTATTGTCACCACAGGTTTCAAATAATGGTGCACTTACTGCTGGTGTCGCACCAAGAAAATCATCAAGCTTATCGCCAATATTGGCTTTACCCCCTTGACGCTGATAGCAATTGACTAGCCTCTCTAGGATATAGCGTCCTGTTACATCGTGGCTGTTATAGCCCACGACAGCTTCACCACAAATGGCAAAGTAAGGCACAGATTTAGGTTCAACACCTGTTTGTTTGCCCATTTCCATCAGTTTATCGACATTACCAGCTTCGCTAATGGCGTAATCGTGTAACTCTATCCAATCAAACCGTTCGCCTAAGGCATCAATAAAAGGGTGTGCTTCGCGGCAATGTGGGCAGGTTTTAGACCAAAAGAAATGAAGTTTAACTATTGGCTGCTGGTTTTGCTGTGTATACCAAAGTGAGTTGTCTGGTGACGCAGTGGTGCTGGCAATTGAGCTTGGTACTAATATAAGTACACTAAGAAGTAACAGTAACTGGCCAATCAATCGGTTCATAATCCATTCCATAAAAGCACTAATGATTTGATTTTATGCCTTTAGATGTGTGCTGTAAGGATCAAGACCAAATAACGTTAACTGGCTCGCATTACGAGGATGTTTATCATTCAATATGCCGACTCGATCATGAAATACTGGCGTTAAAGTGTTAAGGGAAATGTTCTTTACATAGGTTTACTCAGTCTTAACCCTCATTGACATAGCATTCGGTAAACTGAGAATCAAATCTGCTAAGGCAGAAAACAAATCCATTAAACCCGAGGTACTTAACAATGAAAACATCTGCAATCATCAAAACGAGTTTAGTTGCCTTAGTGGCAAGCTCTGCATTATTGGCCGGCCAACTATATGCTGAAGATACAACTGATTCTACAGCCAAAACGGAGTACGTTTCAGCTAAAGGCGATCGACATCATGGTCCAAAAAACGGTATGCATAGAATGCTACGCCGACTAGATTTAACTGATGCACAACAAGTTGAAGTAAAAGCTATTTTCGATAAATATCAGGCTAACCGTCCAGAACGTCCAACAAAAGAACAGCGTGCTGAGCACCGCGCCGAAATGTTAGCATTAATCACTACAGCCGGTTTTGATGAAGCGAAAGCCACAGAAATGGCTGAAGCGCAGCAACAAAAACATTTGCAGGGAATGCTAACGCATTTAAAAATGCAAAATGAGATTTATCAATTATTAACGCCAGAACAGCAACAAAAGTTCCAAGACAAGTTTCAGTTTGGCAAAGGGCATAAATCTCGCCGTTAGTCATTACTGCATTGTTTTGTGTACCATAGTATGAAGCCGTTACCTTGTGTAACGGCTTTTTAGTGTATGCAATTTTGCTAATGGTCACATTTTACCTATTACAAACGGTTACTTTAGTAAACTTTATCCTAATTGAGCAATGAACTTGCTATAGTAAAAGCTATTCACGCTAAGTTAAAAGAGCCGATAACTCCGCCATGTCAACACCTTCTGAATATGACTTTTGGGTCAAGCTAGCCAGTCGCGCATCAGTGGCCACTGCACTGTGTCTTATTGTCATTAAATTAATGGCTTGGTTGTATTCTGGTTCGGCAAGTATGTTGGGTTCATTAACAGACTCGTTTGCCGATGCGTTGGCGTCGATTGTTAATTTTATCGCTATTCGTTACGCCATTGTGCCAGCCGATAAAGATCATCGATATGGTCATGGGAAAGCTGAGCCTTTAGCATCATTGGCCCAAGCGGCATTCATTTTAGGCTCTGCGTCATTATTGTTGCTTTATGGTGGTGAAAAGTTAATTAATCCGGTTCCCGTCGTTAATGCAATGAGCGGCGTTGTGGTTTCTATTATTGCAATAGTACTGACATTTGCATTAGTTTTATTACAACGGCATGTCCTTAAAAAAACCAATAGCTCTTTGGTTGAAGCCGATTCATTACACTATAAATCCGATTTATTATTGAACGCAGCTGTTTTATTGGCCTTGGTATTAGCGCAATATGGTTGGTGGTGGGCTGATGGCTTGTTTGCTGTATTTATTGCGTTGTTTATTGGTAATCAAGCCGTTGGTTTAGGTTATCGCTCTATTCAAAGTTTATTAGACCGCGAGTTAGATGACGAGACCCGAGACAAAATAAAAGCGTTAGCGAAGCAAGACCCTCGTGTTAAAGGTGTGCATGATTTACGCACTCGTCAAGCCGGAAAAACTACATTTATTCAATTACATATGGAGTTATCTGGTAACCTGTCTTTACATGATGCCCATGAAATTGCCGATAAAGCAGGCGTGACGATTAAAGCGGCCTTTGATGATGCTGAAGTGATTATTCATCAAGATCCGGTTTAATGCCCAATACATTCATTGTCTGAGCCATTTGGCACAAATACGGATAATGAATGTCATTGGGGGGTAAATCTTATTTAATCCATCGACAATTCTTTCAGTTTACGCGTTAGAGTATTACGCCCCCAACCTAGGCGTTTGGCGGCTTCTTGTTTGTGACCTTGAGTGTGCCGTAACGCGGTTTCAAGCAAAATACGTTCAAACTCAGGTTGAACTTCGGTTAATAAGTCACTTTCGCCAGCGGCAAGCTTATTATCAATCCACTCTGTTAATGCGGTTTGCCAATTGCTTGCCCCTGCTTGTTTTTGTTGGTTTGCAACGGGATCTTTAAGCAACTCAGGCGGTAAATCTTGCGGTAAAATCTCTTGTCCTGATGCCATAACCGTTAACCAGCGACAAGTATTTTCAAGTTGACGAACATTACCTGGCCAAGGCAAGTTTGCCAGTTTAACTGCTGTTTCTTTGGTTAATATTTTAGGTTCTACGCCCATTTCTTTAGCGGCAGTCGTTAAGAAATGATTGGCCAGCTGTGCAATATCTTCACGACGCTGAGATAATGGTGGCAAATGCACTCGAATAACATTTAAGCGGTGAAACAAGTCTTCACGAAAGGTGCCTTTTTGTACTTGAACTTCAAGGTTTTGATGCGTCGCAGCAATAATGCGTACATCAACTTGTACAGCTTGATGTCCACCGATCCTATAGAACTGTCCATCGGCAAGCACGCGTAATAATCGTGTTTGCACATCGATTGGCATGTCACCAATTTCATCTAAAAATAAGGTGCCACCATTGGCTTGTTCAAAACGCCCTTGGCGCACGTTGGCTGCGCCTGTAAAGGCGCCTTTTTCATGGCCAAAAAGTTCTGATTCAATCAAATCCTTCGGAATAGCCGCCATATTTAAGGCAATGAAAGGTTTGTCTTTACGAGGGCTATGTTTGTGTAGCGCACCTGCGACCAGCTCTTTACCTGTACCAGATTGGCCATTAATCAGTACGCTAATTGATGAACGAGACAATCGACCTATGGCACGAAATACCTCTTGCATTGCAGGGGCTTCACCAATAATTTCAGGTGTTTTAATTGTGGTATCAACAACCGTTTGTGGTGTTTGCTCTGTTGCATGTGTCAGCGCACGTTCCACCAGGTTAATGGCTTCATCGATATCAAAGGGCTTTGGTAGGTATTCAAATGCCCCCGCTTGATATGCACTAACTGCACTGTCTAAGTCGGAGTGTGCAGTCATGATGATGACTGGTATATGGGGGTAATGCAGTTGTAAGCGATCAAGCAAGGTTAAACCGTCAGTTCCTGGCATCCGGATATCTGAGACAATAACTTGTGGCTGTGACGACTCTAAGGCTTGCCATAAAGATTCTGCCGCAGCAAAACTTGCTGTTGACAGTGATGCGCCTTGGAGTGCTTTTTCGAGAACCCATCGGATCGAGCTATCATCATCGAGGATCCAAACTTGTTCACTAATGTTCATGTTACTACCTCATTCTGCCTACAAAGGGCATGCTAGTTATTGTAATGGCAGGTTAATAATAAATTCGGTGTGACCAGGTGCCGAAATGCAATCAATACGGCCACCGTGTAGTCGAGCAATATTGTGTGCTATGGATAAACCTAATCCTGACCCTTCATCTCGTCCCGTTACCATAGGATAAAACAGGGTATCCAATAACTCCGCGGGAATACCGGGGCCATTATCAATAATGGATAATGCGAGCACGACTTTATAGCGTTGTGTCCCTATGGTGACTTGGTGCTGAGTGCGAGTTCTAATGATAATATCGCCACCACAATCCTCTAGGGCTTGAATAGCATTTTGCACTATATTTAGTACGGCTTGCTGCATTTGGTCAGGATCCATTTGGATATCGGGTATGGACGGATCGTAATCACGCAGTAAATGAATATTGTTAGGCAAGGTCATTTCAACTAACTTTACAACCTTTTGTATGATTTGATGGATATTGTGTTCAGTATGTTGTGTCGGGCGCTGTGGGCCGAGTAATCGATCAACTAAATTACGTAATCTGTCTGCCTGTTCAATAATTAGGCTGGTAAACTCTTTTAATTCGGGTGAATCAAGCTCTCGAGATAGCAGCTGTGCGGCCCCTCGAAGGCCACCCAATGGGTTTTTTATTTCATGGGCTAGATTACGGACTAAAAATTGGGCGGCTTGTTGTTGTGCGTCCATATTCAATTGTTGATGAATACGACGCTGCTGGTCCACTTGGCGTAATTCCAAAATACTAAGATTAATATCGTTTTCAATTGGCATTAAAGTGATATCAATGGTGTGATGCTGTCCATCTAAGGTGATTAATGCCGCAGTATTAACGGTTAACCCTTGACCCGCATCAATGGCATCGCGCAGCAGTTGTGGCTCTACGCCCATCAGTTGATAAAGCTCGGGAAGCGTTTGCTCAAGTAGCTTATGGTTACCGACGCCCAATAATTGTGCAGCTGCAGCATTGGCATAGCAAGGCTTAAGCTTGTTATTAATAACGAGCACAGCGGTGACTAAATGATTGAGAAGGTTATTTGTGTCCATTAGCCGTCCTAGTATTGGGTTGCACCATTATGATGCACCATATTGGTGCGCACCACAACCCTGAACACACAAGCATTAACGAAGAACCTCAGTCAAATATAAAAATATAAGTTATTAAATTAACTGTGTTTTATGTTGCTCACTTGGACTTTTTGATGGGTCCTAGTAGCGATGCTTGGTGAAGGAATATCTTTCTAGGAGAGCTTGATGCAAGGACTTTGCCGTTTTGTGTAACAGCATTCACAATAATGATATGTTCACCACGAAAAACGCCCTTAATTTCAAACGTAGGGGACGATTGTGGTTCAATGGTAATCAGCCCATCGATTAACAATGTGAGTAACGTGCCACGGGGTAATTTTGGGGCAACACTGACGTTAACCGTAAAGTCACCATTATTATCACGGATTGTCGCTTCTTCTTGTGGTGAGGTGATTGTTACCGTGTAGTGTATTTGAGTTTCTTCTTTAGAAGTAATGCTGGGTTTAGGGAGGGTTTTAATCGTAATATTATTTTGGGTATTTTCATTTAAATTAATGGCTTGTGCATTTTGTTTAGGCTCGTCAGAATAATGAACTTTACCATTCTCATCTACCCAACGATATACCGTTGCGGCAATGTTGGTGCTAATAATGAGCAAGCTAATAAGTAAAATAAGGCGCATGAAGTACTCCATTAAACGATAACTTTATTAGAGTAGCCGCTTTTAAAGAAAATATCAGCTTAACCTGTTTGGATAAGCTGAAAGTAAGCAATATGACTAGGGCCTGTTGAACTTTGCTGGTTAAATTTTGTTCGAGTTAAAAACGTTTTAATCGAGGCGAATGGATTGATGCCTAGTCATCTAAGCAAAATCCATTCAACAAAGAGTAAAACGTTTTTAGCAGAACCCTTCGGGCAGCGTTTGTTGGCCATTTTTACGGCGTTATCGACTTTTTATGTAGAATAACTACACCTCAAAGTCTCCGCCTTGTACAAATGGCCAGCAATTCGCTGCAAAAACAACCTTGAAAGATCAACCGGCCCTAAATATATTGGCAGCAATATTCTGAAATTTGCTCAGTTCGAATGCTGAAACTCACGTTGGGAGCAAGGGTAAATTGACTTTCAGCTGCGTAAGCAACCCATTCAGTTTGACCGGGTAATAACACGTCAAATTCGCCTGATATAACCTGCATAATCTCACCTTGAGCTGTCGCAAACTCATATTCACCTGGCATAACAACGCCTAGGGTTTGTTTGCTACCGTCTGCTAACACAATGCTTCTACTGACAACTTTACCGTTAAAATAAACATTGGCCTTTTTTGCGACACTGACGTTATCCAACATATTTTTATAATCTCCCTTAATTGATGTGACTTGAATCTATCTGTGTTTGAGTAAAATATCTAGCTAAATGTTTTCAAGTAATATTGCAGATAACAAAAAGCCCAGATGCAGGCATCTGGGCTTTTAGGTTGTATAAGTGGCTAATGTATTGGCCACTCACTGATACGATTAACCGCGGTTGTGGCGTTTACGTTCGTTCTCAGTGAGGTATCTTTTACGAACACGAATGCTCTTAGGTGTTACTTCAACTAACTCATCATCATCGATGAACTCAAGCGCTTGCTCAAGAGTCAGTGTGATAGGCGTGGTCAACACTTGTGCTTCATCAGTACCTGATGCGCGCATGTTAGTTAACTGCTTACCTTTCAAACAGTTCACTGTAAGATCATTCGAGCGAGCATGAATACCAACTACTTGGCCTTCGTATACTTCAGCAGCATGACCAATAAACAGACGACCACGGTCTTGTAGACCAAATAGTGCGAATGTAAGTGCTTTACCAGTAGCGTTTGAAATCAATACGCCGTTAGCGCGTTGGCCAATATCGCCACCTTTGTGCGGACCGTAGTGGTCAAATGAGTGGTAAATTAGACCAGTACCAGACGTTGCTGTTAAGAACTCTGTCTGGAAACCAATTAGGCCACGGCTAGGAATGACAAAATCGATACGAACACGACCTTTTCCGTCAAGCTGCATGTCTTTCATTTCAGCTTTACGCGTACCTAACTTCTCAATAACAGTACCTTGATGTTCTTCTTCAACATCAACGGTTACCGTTTCGAATGGTTCAAATAATTCACCATCGATTGTTTTCAAAATAACTTCTGGGCGTGATACTGCTAGCTCATAACCTTCACGGCGCATGTTTTCGATAAGAATCGATAGATGTAATTCACCACGACCTGATACACGGAAACGATCTGGGCTGTCAGTTTCTTCGACACGTAATGCTACGTTGTGAACCAATTCTGTTTGTAAACGCTCAAGGATATTACGAGAAGTAACATACTTACCTTCTTTACCTGCAAAAGGAGAAGTGTTTACTTGGAATGTCATTGTCAATGTTGGTTCGTCAACAGACAAAGGAGGCATAGCTTCTACATTACCAACAGCACAAATGGTGTCAGAAATTTTAAGCTCACCAAGACCAGTAATCGCAACAATGTCACCAGCGTTAGCAATTGCAACTTCAGTGCGTTCTAGACCCATGTAACCGAGTACTTGGCCCATTTTTCCGTTGCGAGTCTTGCCGTCTGCACCAATTATAGTAACTTGCTGGCCAGTTTTAACACTACCACGATTGATACGACCAACACCGATTACACCCACGTATGAGTTGTAATCAAGTTGAGAAATTTGCATTTGGAATGCGCCTTCAGCATCAGCGTCAGGGAAAGATACTTTCTCAACGATAGTCTGGAATAGCGGTGTCATGTCATCGCTTGCAACATCTGGATCTAAAGTGGCAAAACCATTTAATGCAGAAGCATAAACAATTGGAAAATCTAATTGTTCGTCAGTGGCGCCTAAGTTGTCGAATAAATCGAATACTTGGTCGATAACCCAATCTGGACGAGCACCAGGACGGTCAATTTTGTTGATAACAACAATTGGCTTAAGGCCCTGAGCAAAAGCTTTTTTGGTTACGAAGCGAGTTTGTGGCATTGGGCCATCTACTGCATCGACTAATAGTAAGACTGAATCAACCATAGAAAGAACACGTTCAACTTCGCCACCGAAATCAGCGTGACCTGGAGTATCTACGATGTTAATACGGTAGTCGTTCCATTTGATGGCCGTGTTCTTAGCCAGAATGGTGATACCACGTTCTTTTTCAAGATCGTTAGAATCCATTACACGTTCTGCGGCTTCGCCTCGACTTTCAAGTGTGCCAGACTGAGCCAAAAGCTTATCTACTAACGTGGTTTTGCCATGGTCAACGTGGGCAATAATGGCGATGTTACGTAAATTTTCTAACACGGATAAAACCTCTAATACCATCAAATAAAAATAGGATTTATAGCGACAATGAAGTTTAGTCACCATAAAAAAGCGTGCCATTCTACTTCACAGCGGCTTTTGTAGATAGGATTATTTTTGAACACATGTAAATTCATCGCTTGCTAAGCAGTAAAAAACAGCATAAAACGGTTATATATTAAGCATAACAGAGGTGTAATACAAAAATGTGACATTGGCTAAAACATCAACATAAACAAAGGTGCACTATTATGGACTTTTGCACCATGATGAAACATAGTGGTGCACGCAGTTGGTGCAAAATGATTATCCGAAAGATTCAGGTTATTTATCATCTTTTAAAAATCAAATAGTTAACGAACTGGCATGAATATCGCTTTATTGCAGGCAATTATGTGAAGATTCGTTTTCCAGATGCATCATCTGGTAAAGAACAAGATTATATTAAGGGACAACCCTTTACCCTACCGGAGGCTTGAGAATGTCAGTTGAATCAGTTTTAAAGCAACTTGAAGAGTTAGAAGTTAAGTTTGTAGACTTACGCTTTACCGACACTAAAGGTAAGGAGCAGCATGTTTCTATTCCTTCTCATCAAGTAGATGAAGATTTTTTTGAAGATGGCAAAATGTTTGACGGATCTTCAATTACAGGTTGGAAAGGCATTAATGAATCTGACATGGTATTAATGCCAGACGCGTCTACTTTTCTATTAGACCCTTTCACAGAAGAAACGACAGCGCTTATTCGTTGTGACATTTTAGAACCAGGTACAATGACTGGTTATGATCGTGATCCACGTTCAATTGCCAAGAAAGCAGAACAGTATTTAATCTCAACAGGTATTGCCGATACCGTATTAATTGGCCCAGAACCTGAGTTTTTCATTTTTGACGATGTTCGCTTTGGTACGGATATGTCAGGTTGCTTCGTGAAAATTGATGCAAAAGAAGCATCATGGAATTCTGGCAAGAGTTATGAAGATGGCAACACTGGTCACCGTCCAATGGTTAAGGGTGGTTACTTCCCTGTTGCACCCGTTGATTCTTCACAAGATTTACGTTCAGCAATGTGTTTAGTGCTTGAAGAACTGGGTCAGGTTGTTGAAGCGCATCACCACGAAGTGGCAACAGCGGGTCAAAATGAAATTGCCACACGTTTCAATACATTGACTAAAAAAGCTGATGAAATTCAAATTTTAAAGTATGTTGTTCATAACATGGCGCATGCTTATGGCAAAACAGCGACATTTATGCCAAAACCAATAGTTGGTGACAACGGTAGCGGTATGCATGTACATCAGTCTTTATCTAAAGATGGCGTAAACTTATTTGCTGGTGATAAATATGCGGGTTTAAGTGATTTAGCGCTTTACTACATTGGCGGCATTATTAAGCATGCTCGTGCATTGAATGCCTTCACTAACCCAAGCACAAACTCTTACAAACGTTTAGTGCCACATTTTGAAGCACCTGTAATGCTTGCCTATTCTGCACGTAACCGTAGTGCTTCAATCCGTATTCCAGTGGTTCCAAGTCCTAAAGGTCGTCGTATCGAAGCTCGTTTCCCTGATCCACATGCAAACCCATATTTAGGTTTTGCTGCTTTGTTAATGGCTGGTCTTGATGGTATTCAAAACAAGATCCACCCAGGTGAAGCGATGGATAAAGATCTATATGACTTACCTGCTGAAGAAGCGGCAGAAATTCCACAAGTTGCGACTTCATTAGAAAACGCATTGGAAAACCTTCAAGCTGACCATGAGTTCTTAACGAAGGGCGGTGTATTCAGTGAAGACTTTATTCAGTCTTATATTCAGCTTAAAACAGCAGAATCTGAGCGTGTTGCACGTACAACTCATCCACTAGAGTTTGAATTGTACTACAGCTTATAATTATGTAGAGCGATCGCCTTTGTATAGAGGCATGCATGTAAAAACCGATAAGTGATTATCGGTTTTTTGTTTTCTGTCAATTATATATTTGCATTTATACCAACCTGATTAAATACCTGAAAGACGCTGAACTGACCAGATATTTAATGAGATTGGTATTAAACAGCGCCTCAAATTGAAAAAACTTGAATGATTCTGATTGAGCACATAATTAATGGAATTGGTATCAATTGATTGTGTGATATATTGTAGTGGAATTCACTCCTGAATATGCTACTGATACTCATTAATCACTCAATGTACCTCTCAGTAATAAGTGACCTGCTTAATGGATAAGAAAGACGTCAAGTTATTAGAAATTTTACAACGACAAGGCCGTATGGCAATTTCTGAATTAGCCGATAAGGTTAATATGTCAGATACTCCTTGTTTACGCCGTGTAAAAAAGCTTGAGCAAGATAAAGTGATTGTTGGTTATGGCGCACAAGTTGATCCGCTGAAAGTAGGCTTAAGTGTTGTGGTGCATACTTCAGTTCGATTAACAGAACATACCGATCAATCGACAGCATTGTTTGAAGCAACAATGGCACAGTTACCTCAAGTAATGGAATGTGCTGTAGTGACAGGAGCTTATGATTATTTATTAAAAATTGTTGCTAAGGACTTAGTTTCCTATGAGCAATTTATCAAAAAATCACTCGGTAACCTCAAGTTTGTTGCCAGTATTGAAACCACAGTAGTATTGAAGCAAATTTTTAGCCGTACAGCATTACCCGTTGATGAGTCGCCAATTGAGTAATACGCGTTTGGTTCGAATCTAAAGTAAGTACCTTGGCAGAAAGACAGAGCACAACGACTTAGTATCGGTTGTTTTTTGGTATTTACATGTGTTTGAGCCATGGGGTTTGATCGTTTATAAACAAAGCGGCGCAAGTAATAACACTCAGCTTAATGAGGTTACTTCTGTGCAAAAATGATTTTATAATAAGTAATAAGATTGTTCAGGCGGGCCTTCCGGGCAGTGTGTGGTTTTTTACTTTACATATGCAAACACTATATTCCATAAGTTACGACTTGAAAAAACAACCACACACTACTGCGAATTTAGTTCGCAAGATCAATTGACTTCACCCTGCAATTATAACAAGGTAAAACGAAGAATTAACCTTGCTCCATTGACTCGATAAACTTATTCGATTCTGCAATCGATTTGTTCATTTCCTTAATCAAGCTTGAAATATCCGTCTGTAAACTCGCAAATTCCCCTTTAATTGCCCCAATAGCCTGTGCATTCAAGTTATGTTTTAAATACAACATATTGTCTTTCATTGCGATTAAAATGGGTGGCATTTTGGCTTCTGCACGACGCATACTTTTGACTAACTTGCTATATGAACGCCTAGTTTCATTTAGTTTATTGGTGCTATTGCGGCGTAAACTGGCTTTGCTTATTTCTTCTATTTCAGTTTGCCATTCGTCAAACAATGCTTCTGCAACATCTTCTACTTTGCCAATGCGATCGGTGACTTCATCTGCTGCTGTCTGTGCCGACTCATATTCATCTTTTGCTTTATTGTAGGCGTCTTCTAAATCACCGCCATCAAATGCCAATAACGCCTGCATTTCTTCTAACGCAGAGCTAAATTGCTCTTGGGCTTCTTCTTGTGATTCTTTGGCACTTTGAACACGATCGACCATAATGTCGCGCTTGTGGTAACCGACTTTTTCCATCGCACCATAATAGGCGCTTTGGCAACCGCTCAACAGTAAACTGCTACTTAATAGCGCTAGTGATATCCATTTTTTCATCAATGTGTCTCTTTTATTGTGTGAGGCGAAAAGTGACCTCGTGGTGATTAACTACCTGATTTAAATTTTGCTGCGTCGATGATGCTCCATAAATGGAATAAACCGCCAACGATAGCTGGAATAACCAGAACAAAAAAGAAGTAGCAAACGGCAGTAATGCAGAAAAATAACAAAGCCGCTAAGATACGTCCTTGTAAAAGCTGGCCTAAGCCAGGAAAAAATAAACTGGCTACTGCTGCGAGTACATTACCCGCGGAACCTTGTTGTGACATCAATTTACTCCGTTATTCGATGGCTAATATGTTATAACATTGTACGAAGTTAGTGAGTGAATACAAATGTTATCTCCACTAACGTGGTATGAAATAAGGATTAGTATGCCTAAAAAGTTTGATTACAGCCCTATTGTGGCTTTTTTTAGTGGGATTTGGCAGTTTCTATTACACCTTAAACAACGGTTAGCTGAAGACCAAATAAATATCCGAGCTGGCCATTTGGCGTATGTAACCTTGTTATCTTTGGTGCCGATGTTAGCTGTGACGATGTCGATGTTATCGGCTTTTCCTGTGTTTAAAGGTATTCGAGGTAATATTGAAGGGTTTATTTATAACAACTTCATACCCGCTGCCGGTGATACGGTACAAGTGCATATTAACGAATTTGTCGCTAATGCGTCTAAAGGCACTTTTGTCGGTATTATCGCGTTAGTGTTTGTCGCCATTATGCTGATTTCAGCTATCGATAAAGCATTAAATAATATTTGGCGGATTACTGAAAAACGCTCATATGTGGTGTCATTTTCGATGTATTGGATGGTATTGACACTTGGCCCTGTGCTTATTGGTGCAAGTTTGGTGGCGACCTCGTATGTAGTCTCATTAGAAGTGGTGACAGGGAGCGAGTTGTCGGGATTAGTTCCGTGGATTGTGGAACGGCTGCCGTTACTTTTTTCTGTCGCATCGATATTACTGCTATACATGGTTGTGCCGAATAAGAAAATTCACTTTTCACATGCGTTGTTAGGAGCCGTTGTTGCGGCAGTATTGTTTGAAGCAGGTAAGAAAGGCTTTGCGTTTTATGTGACCCAGTTTCCAAGTTACGAAGCGATATATGGCGCGCTAGCGGTTATCCCGATTTTGTTCGTATGGGTGTACCTATCGTGGATGATTGTGTTGTTAGGTGCAGAAATTACTGCAGCATTACCAGAATATTTAGAAAGTTTAGCGGTCATCGCGGATGATCTCAAAGCTGAAATATTTACAGACACTGAAACTAAAAGCCAGAATCATAATAATGTGCATGATCCTCTTGAGGTTGATAAATCCAGTCCGTCTTCTGAAAAATCTTAATATTATATGTGAATATATTCAGTAACCGCTAATTTTGATGGGCCTTAGGAAACAAGTACTTGTTGTTCAATTTGTCCTTTAAAGCGGCCTTGTTTTATCTCATTTAATAAGTATCACCAAATAGCATTTAAGGCAGTTATGATTGCATTGATTCAACGTGTTAGACGCGCGTCAGTCACGGTAGATAGTACGATTGTCGGCAAAATTGACCAAGGTTTGTTAGTCTTATTAGGTGTAGAACGCGAAGATAACATTGAGAAAATGGTTAAGTTAGCTAAAAAAGTCATTAGTTATCGAGTGTTTAGTGATGAAAATGACAAAATGAATCTTAATCTGACTCAAGTCGGTGGGCAGTTATTGGTGGTATCGCAATTTACCTTGGCTGCCGATACAGGTAAAGGATTAAGGCCTAGCTTTTCGAGTGCGGCAACTCCTGAACAAGCGGACAATCTTTATTTGGCTTTTGTTGAATATTGTCGTCAACAAGGGGTTGTTACTGAAACGGGCCAATTTGGTGCAGATATGCAAGTTGAATTGGTCAATGATGGTCCCGTGACCTTTAATCTGCGGGTATAGTGTTTAGGTTTATTATGGCTGTTCTATCATTGTCAATTGAAGTTTTTTTTAGTCATCATGGAGGGATGCGGTTATGTTCGATATTTCATTCACAGAGGCGCAATTAGATGCCAAAGTGACAGTGTTACTGCAGACCTTATCTGAAACATGGCATAGCACTATTCCCGCCAGTAAATTTATGAACATTACACCCGTATTGTTTAATGGTGATAGCTTACAAGTCACTGCGCCTTTAGAACCTAATATTAATTTACACCACAGTATGTTTGCTGGCAGCATTTATACCTTGATGACGTTAACCGGTTGGGGAATGGTGTGGTTACAGCAGCAACTATTTCAAGTTCAGGGTGATATTGTGCTAGCTGATGCAAGAGTAAGGTATTTAAAACCTGTTACGAAACAACCCTATGCAAAAGTTATCTGGCCTTATACCGATTTAACTCCATTAACCCGTGGCAGGCGAGTCAAAATAACGTTAGAAGTTGCGCTGTATTGTGATGAAATGATGTGTGCGACGTTTACCGGACAGTTTGTGTCTTCTCCTCCTAGAATCTCTTGATTCAAATAATACAACCATTCTATTTTATCGAACTTAATTAAATAATTATTGCGCTATTCTTCTTTTTTATAGGTTATATACTGGTTGTATTGGTCAAGCACATAGCATATGACCCAACAAACATATGGGTGAGACTTAACAATGGCAAAAGTATTAATTTTAAAATCAAGCATTCTAGGCGGTTATTCGCAATCTTCAGCATTAGTTGATTATTTACAGCAACAATGGAGCACTAAAGGCGCACAAATTACAGTGCGTGATTTGGGTGAAAATGTACTACCAATGTTAGATGGCGAACTTGCTTCAGGTTTACGAGGTGGCGATAACCTTTCTGAACGTCAATTATCTGCACTCGCATTATCCGATGAGTTAGTGGCTGAAATTAAAGATAATGACACCATTATTATTGCAGCACCGATGTACAACTTTACGATACCGACAACGTTGAAAAATTGGATCGATTTTATCGCTCGTGCCGGAGTAACGTTTACTTACACCGATACAGGACCCGTTGGATTAATTGAAGGCAAGCGTGCCATTATTGTAACTACCCGTGGTGGTGCTCATAAAGATGGCTCTACAGACCATGTGGTGCCTTACTTAACAACGGTGTTGGGCTTTATTGGGATTAACAACGTCGAAACCGTTTATGCAGAAGCATTAAATATGGGCCCAGATGCTGCCGAAGCTGGCATTAGCCAAGCTAAAAGTGCTATTGATGCAATAATACTTTAATCAATTTAGACATAGGCTTATATAAAGCTACTGATACGAATACTTAACGCTTAATGAGACTTTGACATTTAAAGGATCATTAAGCGTTTTTTTATTTTGTGATTTCTATTGATTTTGTTGATCTAAAAAATCATTTGTTGCGTATAGCCCACATTATCAGTATCTAGTTTGATGCCAATTTTACTTTTCAAAATGTAGTTTCATTAATACAAGCCCATAAGCTTATCGTTGAAAAGTCGTCATACTGTTGTTTATATTTTATGCACCTAAGCAAAACTGTCATCGCGTCAGCCTTAATTCTACTCGCTGTGAGTCTTATCCCTATATTGATGTTGATTAATCAATGGGGAGCAGGCTCGCAGAGCTATGGAATTGCTACCAGTGATAGCCAAAAAATTCGTTTTCGTTGGCAAGACGTTAATCAACACGTTCACCATTACCCTACGTCTGCGGGAACCTATACCTACTTATTTTTGGGCTTTTTGTCGTGCTCAGAAATTTGTCCAATACGTATTAAGCAATTAGCTCAACTTGAGCAACGTTTAGAGCAGGACGCTTTGTTAACCAAAGCGGATATCCAATTTATATTTGTGACGATCGATCCTGATAATGACACTTTCGCAGTGCGCCAAGCAGCAATCGATTCCCGCTCTAGACGTTTTGTTAGTGCATCATTGTCCGAGCCTGACTTACATCAACTTGAATTGTATTTATCTGACAATATCAATCGGCAACTTGCTGGCATTAGCCATGTGGGAAATTTATTTTTATTGGCTCCAAACGGAAACATCGAACGTATTTATACAGCTAAACAGCTTTCAATATCCAAGATGTTGATTGACCTTAACCATATTATTTCAGTTCAACTTTAGGTTTATATATGAATGATGATCAAACTGTAACATTACTCAAAAAACATGATTTATATATCTATCGATTGTTGATGCTACAGGCTCCATTGTTAGTCGCCAGCGGTTTTTTGGGCGCAAAAATGCTGACCTTTAGTCTTACTGCCGCGATAGCTATCTTAGTCATCGTTCAGTTAAGCTACATTTTGCTGAAAGGGACTGAACTATTTGCGATAGTTGGCGCGGTCATTATGATGACCGTGTCAGGATTACTGATACAAAGCCAAATGGGTATGATTGAAATGCACTTTCATATCTTTGCCACTATGGGTGTGTTTCTTATTTACTTACGCTGGGAGCCGTTATTGGCGGCTTTGTTGACTGTAGCAATACATCATATCCTTATGACCTATATCCAATTACAAGATATTGAAGTATTAGGTAGGCAGTTAATGATTTTTGCTGGTAATTGTAACTGGAGCATTACGCTAGTTCATGCTTTGTTTGCCGCGACAGAAACCTTTATTCTTATTCGTATTGCCTTGTTTATGCGTACTGATTCACTGGCCAATCGACGTATTGCTGGGGCTATTGAGCAGATATCAACAAATAAAGATTTATCTATACGTTTACCTTCTGCCGACACTCATGCTGAAATATCGTTCAATCTAATGCTCGAAGAACTTTCACAATTGTTTAACGATTATCGTGATATAGCGGTGAAGATGGGGAGTACTTCGGATTACTTGATGCGCTTGAGTGATCAAACTCAGCAAGCAGTGCAACAGCAAAATGATCAGGCAAGAATGATTGCTGAGTCGACCCAAGATGTGATCGGTAATTTTCAAAAAATGGCTGATGACAGTCAAATATCAGCGGATCAGGCAAAAGAAGGGGCAGCTTCAAGTCTTGGTGATAGCCAAAGTGCATTAAGCATTATGAAAGACATGCAGACACTAGAAACCAATATGACTGAAGTGGCTGAATCAATGACTGATTTAACCACGGATATTAGTGCAATTACAGCACTACTGCAGGCTATTCGCAGTATTTCAGATCAAACTAACTTACTTGCGTTAAATGCGGCGATTGAAGCGGCTAGAGCGGGTGAAAGTGGTCGAGGTTTTGCGGTGGTAGCAGATGAAGTTCGCACTTTAGCAAAGCGTACTAGTCAATCTACAGATGGCATTGAAAAAGTACTGAGTCGTTTGAATGTTAGTATGTTAAAAACCGTACAGTCGATGGATCAAGGTAAACAACGCACGACACAAAATGTAGTTCATACTAGTGGTATTGCTCAAGGATTAGAGCAACGTTCGGTCCAAATAGGTCAAGTGGCGACCTTGAGCCACAATGTGGCAAATGGTACGCAACAACAAGCAGACAGATTGGCTCATATTGGTACTGAAATTTTGGATAATGCCCAAGCAGTTGTATTACTATCAGAACAAGTTCAAAAGTTGGCTGGTGGCGCGGTAGAAATGAAACAGATTACTCAAGACTATCAAGCTAAAGCCGCTGCTTACAAAGTGTAAAAAAACAGGCGAAAGCATCGTATTGCCTGTTTTATACCAATCCGCATTAGAATTTGCTCTTTTAGCGAAAATAATCAGTGAGGTATTCGAGGCAGCCTTTTGAAGACATAGTCGTTCACGGCAACTGCTCCTGCGTTACTCTACCTCCAGCATCTGACCGCCATGGATGGTGGGAATGTCTTATTTTTTATGGAAAAAAATAGACCATGCAGTCGTATTTTGAAAGCATCTAACGAAGCATAAAGGACTTTGA
>NZ_JBSQBN010000075.1:0-21508 GCF_053850585.1 Shewanella sp. A22 | reverse complement strand
TAAAGGACTTTGAAACCTGCCAGAATGGAGTCTCTCAGGTATTCCACTTCTGTGTTACATCGATTTAAAAGGCAACAACCATTTCTACATCAATGTGCCTTGAATTGAAAAACCTGAGAGACTCTGAGCTGACCAGATATTTAATGAGATTGGTATAACTATTCGATACAGTTATTTCATTACATTAATGTAAATTCTCCATCAACATAAAGTACTTAATTATTAACTCCGAGTTAAAGATATTTGACATCTCTTTTCCTGTCGATATAATTGTTAAGTTAAATATTTTTTACATAAAGTTGATTGGAGTTAACATGGTAGATAAGCATAAAGTACATCAATGGTTACAAGAAACCAGTTTTCGAGAGCTAATGTTATCGGTTGATTTTCTAATCACAGGTTATATTTTTTATCTTTATATTAGTCAGTTAGTGAGTGCGTCGCCGGAGCAATTAGCCTCTATTGAATGGTTATCGACCTTGTTATTGCAAATTATTATTTACTCCATTGTATTGATGGTAGTGAGTTATATATTACTGGCCCTGATCAGTGATGATGAATTGTCGCAACCGATGGATGTCAGAGAGAAACAAATTAATTTGGTAGGGTATAAGTATGCCGCTATCATTTTGCAAGTTGGGGTGGTTTTTGCCATGGTTCAATACAATATTGATGCTCAAAGTTTTGCTCTTATGCCGCAATATGTTCCGCATTTGCCGCTGCATATATTATTGGTGGCATTTTTATTGGCAGAACTGGCCTATTATGGTGTGCAGTTGTACAAGGGGAGAACCGGTGATATTTATGAGTAACCTTGATGACAGTAAAATAGGTATTTCAAATTCTATCCGTACTTTACGCTTTTTACATAATGAAATGACCCAAAAACAGCTCGCGGAACAAATTGGCGTGACACGTCAAACTGTGATGGCAATAGAGTCAAATAAATACTCTCCAACTCTTGAGGTGGCGTTTAAAATTGCTGAGGTGTTTAACTTACCGTTGGATAAGGTTTTCACTTATCGTCCAGATAAATAACCTCTACTCGTTATGCGTGTAAAATGCATGAGCAAGTTCGATAGTGATTACTCATTAAACTAGTGCAAGTTTCTGGATACTTGGCGGTTATCAAGTCACCTTTGTTATGCTATTTATGTTGTGCTATTTGTATCATCGGTTTTTATCGGTAGTTCGCAATATAGAAAACATAAACTTGGTCCATCGAAATAAGGACTTTAGATTGAGATTGTTTATCTTTCTAAAGCATTAATCTTTGCATTCGAGCCCTGCACAGACAATAATCGCACTGCTTTGGCGTTTCCGTATTTTCGTTTGCAGAACACAAGACGGTTTCACCAATGACATTACAATGAGTTTAGCTATGAAGGTATTGGCAATTTATGAAATTTAGCCCTTTGGTCGATGAATTAATTCAATCTTTACGTGCTTTGCCTGGAGTCGGTCCTAAGTCTGCACAGCGTATGGCATTTCAATTACTTGAGCGTAAACGTAAAGTGGGTCTTAAACTTGCTGATTCATTGCAAAAAGCCATGTCTGAAGTGGGACATTGTCAGAGTTGTCGTACGTTTACCGAACAAGATTTATGCCCGATATGCAGTAGTCATCGTCGTATTAATACAGGGATTATATGTGTGGTTGAAACTCCCGCCGATGTGCTAGCTATTGAGGCTGGTGGCCATTTTAATGGTCGCTATTTTGTGTTGTTAGGGCACTTGTCGCCGTTAGATGGTGTAGGGCCTGAAGAGTTAGGGTTAGCGCTACTTGAACGCCATTTAATCTCTGATGAGGTTAGCGAACTTATTCTTGCAACTAACCCAACAGTTGAAGGTGATGCTACGGCGCATTTTATTGCCGATATGGCCAGAAGACACAATGTGGTGATTAGCCGTATTGCTCATGGGGTGCCTGTAGGCGGTGAGCTTGAATACGTTGATAGCACTACTTTAGCATTATCGTTTAATGGCCGCATTGCGCTGTAGTAAATCAATGTTTAGTGCCAATAAACTAAGGTTTGTTGGCATGTCTATTTCGGCCATGAGTTATTCGCTAAAGCGACCATGATGTGACAGATTTGCCTCATTTAGCATTAACTGATCATTTATTATTCAACAAGACGATCTTGACCCTTGAAAAAATCGTTATGTTCCCCCATCTCTTGGTTAACACAGATTTTTAAGGCGAGTAGAATTTTTAACTCGTTATCGTTTTAACGTAACACCAAGGGAAATACTCATGTCACAACAAGAAACTCATGGCTTTCAAACCGAAGTAAAACAACTTCTTCAATTGATGATCCACTCTCTGTATTCCAATAAAGAGATTTTCTTACGTGAGCTAGTCTCAAATGCAGCTGATGCCGCAGATAAATTACGCTATTTAGCCTTAACAGATGATGCTTTATATGAAGGTAATGGCGATTTACGCGTTCGTGTTAGTGCGGATAAAGAAAAGGGCACTGTCACCATTTCTGATAATGGTATTGGTATGACACGAGATAGCGTTATCGAACATTTAGGGACAATCGCCAAATCTGGCACTAAAGAATTTTTTAGCAACCTTTCTGGCGAAGCGTCAAAAGACTCTCAATTAATTGGCCAGTTTGGGGTAGGTTTTTATTCTGCATTTATCGTCGCCAAAAAAGTGACCGTACGTACCCGTGCAGCAGGCCATCCTGCTAACGAAGGGGTGTTGTGGGAGTCAGAAGGCGAAGGGTCGTTTAATGTAGAAAGTATTACTAAAAATGAACGCGGTACTGAAATCACTTTACAACTACGCGATGATGAACTCGAGTTTGCTGATGATTACCGTCTACGTTCAATTATCACTAAGTATTCTGATCATATCTCTGTTCCTGTACAAATGTGGAATGAAGGCACGCCTGAATCTGAAGGTCCAGATGGCGATAAAATTGCTGCGACCGAAGGTGAGTGGAAAGTGATGAACAAAGCGACAGCGCTTTGGACTCGTAATAAGTCAGATATCACTGAAGAAGAATACCAAGAGTTTTATAAGCACATTTCTCACGATTACAGTGATGCATTAAAATGGTCTCACAACCGGGTGGAAGGCAAACAAGAATATACCAGTTTGTTGTATATTCCAGCCAAAGCGCCATGGGATATGTGGAATCGTGATCATAAACATGGCCTGAAACTGTTTGTTCAACGTGTCTTTATTATGGATGATGCCGAACAGTTTTTACCGACATACTTACGCTTTGTACGTGGATTGATTGATTCAAACGATTTGCCATTAAACGTATCTCGTGAAATTTTACAAGATAACCAAGTAACAACAGCCATGCGCGTTGGGATCACCAAGCGAGTTTTGGGCATGCTTGAAAAGTTGGCTAAAGATGAGCCAGAACAATATCAATCATTCTGGGCAGAGTTTGGTCAAGTCTTGAAAGAAGGTCCGGCAGAAGACTTTGCTAACAAAGAACGTATTGCAGGTCTATTACGTTTTGCCTCTACTCATGATAATTCCGCCGCAACCACAGTGTCGTTAGAAGATTACATTGGACGCATGAAAGAAGGTCAAGACAAGATATATTATATTGTGGCCGACAGTCATGATGCCGCTGCTAACAGCCCTCATCTTGAACTACTGCGCAAAAAAGGCATTGAAGTATTACTAATGTCAGAGCGAATCGATGAATGGTTAGTGAACCACTTAACTGAATTTAAAGGCAAGAAGTTACATTCTGTTACCCGTGGCGATTTAGAATTAGGTGAGCTAGAAGATGCGGCTGATAAAGAAGCTCATGACAAAGTTGCTGAAGAATCGAAAGCACTTGTTGAACGTGTGAAAGCCGCGCTTGCAGATAGTGTTTCAGAGGTTCGTGTGACATCTCGTTTAACTGACACACCAGCATGTGTGGTAGCGGGTGAAGGTGAAATGTCGACTCAAATGATAAAACTGATGCAAGCTGCTGGCCAGCCTGTGCCTGAATCAAAGCCAACATTTGAGATTAATCCAACCCATCCTTTGGTTGAACATCTCAATAACGAAACCGATGAGCAATTATTTGCTGATTGGGCTCACTTGTTATTACAACAAGCGTTGTTATCTGAAAAAGGCAGTTTGGCAGATCCATCAGCGTTTATTAAGCTGACGAATCAAATGCTAATGGCGAGTGTAAAATAAGCTCGATTAAAGCCATAAAAGCGGACTATCTGTCCGCTTTTGTTTTTGTTTCGCTGTGGAGGAAATATGGATTACCTTATTGATCTTACTAAAGATAATATTCAACAAGTTGTTGATACCTCAATGCAAAAAGTAGTGGTATTGGCATTTTGGTCTCAGCAACAACCACAAAGCGTACAGATGTTACAAACGCTGGAACAGTTAACAACGGCCCAAGCTGGGCGCTTTATTCTGGCCAAAGTGAATTGTGAAACAGAGTTAGAAATTGCAAATTATTTTCAAATTCAAGATTTGCCGACCACATTAATTCTAGATAAAGGTCGACCAATTGACGGTTTTGCTGGTTTGCAAAGCCAAGAGCAAGTGAGTGATTTACTTGATAAGCATTTGCCGCCGATATGGATACAAGCATTTGATGAAGTTAAACAACAGCTAGCACAAGGCGAGTTATCTTCTGAAGATTTAAGCAATATGGCGGTTCGATTAAAGGCGATATACTCCGATGCTCAACAGGCTCCTGAAGTGGCATTAGTGATGAGTGATGTTGCATTACAGCAAGGTTTATTAGCCGATGCAAAAAGCCTGTTAATGGGGGTTGGGTTAGCCGATCAAGACAGTTATTACCATAATTTAATGGCTAAATTAGCCCTTGCAGAAGATGCTGCCGATACTCCAGAAATTCGTCAACTACAACAAAATGTTGCCGAACATCCAGATGATTTAGATGCGAGATTAATGTTGGCTAAAGCACTTAATATTGCGCATCGTAACGAAGAATCACTTGAGTTATTGTTCACTATTTTACAAAAAGACATGAACGCGTTAGACGGTAAAGTTAAACAAGTCTTCATGGAAATTTTGACTGCGATAGGCCAAGGCAACGCGCTAGCGAATCAATATCGCCGTAAATTATATACTTTACTGTATTAAACAAATTGAAGCCTTTTTGTTACAGCCCTTATTAGATTTAGGTCTAATGTCATAACAAAAGCGCTATTAAAAGAGTGGCAGATGTGCGAAAATCGCCGCCCTAAAAAGAACATAAACTTAAAAGAGGACTTTTGAGATGCGCATTATTTTATTGGGTGCACCTGGTGCCGGTAAAGGTACCCAAGCACAGTTCATCATGGAACAGTATGGTATCCCACAAATCTCAACCGGTGATATGTTACGTGCAGCCGTTAAAGCTGGCACCCCATTAGGTTTAGAAGCTAAGAAAGTAATGGATGCAGGTCAATTAGTTTCTGACGATCTTATCATTGGGTTAGTTAAAGAGCGTATTGCACAAGATGATTGCGTTAAAGGTTTCTTACTTGACGGTTTCCCTCGCACAATTCCTCAAGCAGATGCAATGGCTGAAAATGGTATTGAGATCGACCATGTTATCGAAATAGATGTACCAGACGAAGAAATCGTTAAGCGTATGAGTGGACGTCGAGTCCACGCCGGTTCTGGTCGTGTCTATCACGTTGTTTTCAATCCACCTAAAGTGGAAGGTAAAGACGATGTTACGGGTGAAGAGTTATCTATCCGTCCTGATGACGAAGAAAGTACAGTACGCAAACGCTTGGGTATCTACCATGAGCAAACTAAGCCGTTAGTTGATTATTATGGCAAAGTGGCTGCAGAAGGCCGTACTCAGTACAATAAGTTCGACGGCACTCAGTCTGTTGCCAAAGTGAGCGATCAACTCGCAAACGTATTGAAATAATCAGTTAAATCAATGTACATAAAAAGCCTGCTCAAGCAGGCTTTTTTATATGTCATTTCTCTACAAGGATTACACAAAGATGTGATTATGTGTGTTGTGATAATAACTTTTCCCTTTGTTAACCTTCATTAAAGCACAACGTCATGATAAACAATCTAGAGAAATTTATTGTGCAACCCCCATAAAAGCAATAAAAGTAATATAAAACTAGCGCTTTTGTGTGATAAAATCTGCCGCCTTTTTCACAGAGGGCGGCGTTCAACGTTGGATGTCGTCAAAGGTAATTAATTTCACACTTGCATGGATGCTAAGCTATGAGAGCCCAATATGAAGTTTCCTGGTCAACGTAAGTCTAAACACTATTTTCCTGTAAACAGCCGTGATCCGCTATTGGCTCAACTAACACAGCAGCCGCAACCCTTTTCTACTTATATTTGTGGTATCGACCAGACTTTAGTGGATATAGAAGCAAAAGTAGACGATGAATTACTTGAGCGCTATGGGTTACCTAAAGGCAACTCTACTCTCATAAACGACGAACAAGCCCATAACCTATATCTTGAGCTTAAATCCAATGAGTTGATCAGTGATGAGTTTGCTGGAGGTACCATTGGTAATACCGTGCACAATTATTCTATTTTAGCGGATGACCGCTCCGTTCTGTTTGGGGTAATGAGTCAACATATTATGGTTGGTAGCTATGCATACCGCTATTTATGTCATACATCTTCAAAAGTTGACCTTAACTTTTTACAACCTGTCGATGGCCCTATTGGGCGCTGTTTTACACTTATCTCTGATTGTGGTGAGCGGACATTTGCGATTAGCAAAGGGGCTATGGATAAGCTTACACCAGAGTATATAGACAAAGAGGTGGTTCAGGGTAGCTCTGCATTGGTGTTAACGGCTTACTTGATGCGTGCTAATGAAGGCGATGGCATCACTGACGCTGCGATGACGGCTATTCAATACGCAAAAGACGCTGATGTTCCTGTAGTGTTAACTTTAGGTACACGTTTTCTGATTCAAGAAGATCCACAATGGTGGCAAAATTTTATTAATGAACATGTGACTATCTTAGCCATGAATGAAGACGAAGGTGAGGCTTTAACAGGCTTTAAAGATCCTTTACTTGCCAGTGAAGCAGCCCTGGAATGGTGTGACATGGTGTTAACGACAGCGGGTGCAATAGGGCTTTATACTGCTGGTTATACTGAAGATGCAGAAAAGCGTGAAACCAGCCATACGCTATTACCAGGTGCGATCCCTGAATTTAATCGTTATGAGTTTTCCCGCCCTAAATTACAAGTAGATTGTGATACACCGATAAAAGTTTATGCTCATATTGCGCCTTATATGGGAGGGCCAGAATTAATCCGCAACACCAATGGTGCTGGTGATGGTGCCTTGTCTGCGTTGCTGCATGATTTATCTGCTAATACGTTTCATAAAACCAATGTGCCGGGATCAAGTAAACATAAACGTGATGGGCTATGTTATTCGTCGTTTTCACAAGTTTGTAAATATGCCAATCGTGTTGCATATGAGGTATTAGCTCAGCATAGCCCACGTTTGTCTCGCGGTTTGCCTGAGCGTGAAGACAGTTTGGAAGAGTCTTATTGGGAACGTTGATCCATTATTGATAAAAATAAACGATAATGAAGTATCATTATCGTTTTTTTTTATGTGTGGATTTTTATAGAATGGACATCGAAGGTCAAAACATTAATCAGTAATCAGGAGCGTCACGTGAAAGGACAAATCTTAAGAGAGATGCATGTACTTAAGGCCATTGAGCCTGAATTTGAAGTTCAACGTCGTGTAGCTTTTATCAAAGCGAAATTAAAAGAAGCTCAGATCCGTACGTTAGTGCTCGGGATCAGTGGTGGAGTTGATTCATCTTTAGCGGGTCGTTTGTGTCAATTAGCTGTGGATTCTCTTAATCAAGAAATTGGTGGTTCCTCTTATCAATTTATAGCCGTGCGCTTACCTTATCAAATTCAAAAAGATGAAGATGAAGCACAAATGGCTTGCCAATTTATTAAACCTTCAAAACAAGTTACTGTGAATGTCGCTGATGGTGTTATTGGTGTGCATCATGCAACTTTAACCGGGTTAGCTGAAGCTAATGTTGTGCTGCCAGACGAAAACAAAGTCGATTTTGTTAAAGGTAATGTTAAAGCAAGAATGCGAATGATTGCTCAATACAACATTGCTGGGTTAATGGGGGGATTAGTGATTGGCACCGATCATAGTGCGGAAAATATTACCGGATTTTATACTAAATGGGGCGATGGCGCATGTGATTTAGCGCCATTGTTTGGGTTGAATAAGCGCCAAGTTCGTCAGTTAGCTGCTTATTTAGGTGCCCCTGACATTTTAGTCAAAAAAGCCCCAACTGCAGATTTAGAAGATAACAAACCGCAACTTGCAGATGAAGTGGCCTTGGGGCTGACGTATGATCAAATTGATGATTTCTTAGAAGGTAAAGATGTTGCACAATCAGTTGAAGATAAGCTAATTAGTATCTATAAGCGCACTCAACATAAACGTCAACCGATCCCAACCATTTACGATTAATTTGTCACCTCTTTGTTGCAGCGATATGTTGTCGGGTAAGTTCAATAAGTGTGTTGGAAAATTGCCGATAATCTAAATATGGTGTCAGCATCGTCATATGCTGATACTGTATTTTTTGTTTTTCATCCAAGGCGTTGTACTGTTGCGACCGTGTTATATTCAACCTAGATTGGGTTTCGTTACCACACACTAAATGCCAACATCTGGTCTTAGTACTAAGTGTAAAATCGGTAGGGGTAACAACATGTGGTTTTACAATACGTAACTGGCAGCGTAAGCGCGTTATTTTGATCTTAGTTTCAACATGCTTGTGAGTAACTGATTGTTGAAGTTCATTGGCCTCACTTAATAAATTGTCACGGATCAGCTTCCAATATTTCCCCTTATAAGCATTAATATCATGCTCTATGCAGCAGAGTTTTGCCATAATAGTCACGATTTTACGCCAGTGATTTCCATTTAGGGCAACCAGTTGAGCGATAGCATCAATGTCTGTTGCTTGCCAGTGCTCCGGCAGGTTAGGTGCTGTAGGTAAATAAAAGATGATATCAGGATTAATCGCTCCCCATATATGGCTATATAAATTAGATGACATGTTCTTTCCAATCTTGTTAAGGCGCGCAATTTACACTAGGGTCTGTTTATTTTTCATGGTAAAAATGTGTTCGGTATAAGCGATTTTGTAGCACAAGAAGCAGAGTGTTCTTCTATGCTGATAAAGAATAAAATGACCTAACCCGCTGAGTAACATTTGTGGTCTCTTGTTATTGCAATATCACTTACTTAGGCAGAAGAACAATATGCCATAAGCTCTACTTCAGATAATATTGCCACACACTGATGCAAAGAATTTTTTTAAATAGCAACAGGCTCTAGGCATTTTTACGGTAAATTTTCACGGTAAATATTAATCTATATTACCGTTCTTTAGGTATTTATTTTTAAAGGTCTATGATGCGTGCAATTGTGATAGGGTCGACAAAGCATTTTTTATTTGCTGCTTTATATGGTGCTTTTGGTATTGCTATAGCGTTACTTATTACAGCTGTATGGCTGCTTAATGATCGACCTAGTTTATCGTTGTGGCATACAACACATCTTAAGTCTGAATACCATCAACAGTCAGGTTTTACTCAATTTAGCCAATATTTACAATTAGAAGATAGGCTGTTTGCCGAAGTTGAGCAGCAAGTTTATCGTCAATACCAACCTAAAATCGCTTCACCTATGAATCGATATGAACGTAATAGTTTATCTGATCCAGGACTATGGCAACAGAATTGGAATCGTTCATTTGAATGGCCAAGCCCACAAGCAGAATTTGGTTTATTATTGCTTCACGGCATGTCTGACTCTCCTTATATGATGTCGCATATCGCGCAGCATTATCAACATCAAGCACATGTGTTAGGACTGCGTTTACCTGGACATGGCACTATTCCTTCTGGTTTAACCGATATTACTTGGCCAGATCTTGCTGGGGCGGTATCTCTTGCTGTGACACATTTATCCGCACAGCTGCCAGGAAAGCCAATTTATGTAGTCGGTTTCTCAACTGGGGCAGCTTTAGCATTAAATCATGAACTCGAAAACTTGAGCTTAGATAAGCCTACGAGCTTTAATGGTATTATCATGCTATCACCTGCCATTGGTTTAGATCCGATTGCGGCTGGCGCATATTGGCAAGCAAAATTGGGTAGAGTACTTGGGCAAGAAAAGTTGTATTGGAACAGTATTCAAACTGAGTATGACCCTTTCAAATATCAATCTTTTGCTGTAAATGCTGGCGATGTTGTGTATCAATTAACTCAGCGAAATCAGATATTGTTAAACTCATTATCGCCACAACAAATTAATGCTATGCCTTCAATATTAACATTTCAGTCGGTGGTTGATGATACGGTATCGTCGCTGGCAGTAGTTGAGTGGTTATATCAAAGGTTGCCAGTAAACAAAGGACATCAGCTGGTATTATTTGATGTGAATCGAACACGGAATAATAATCAACTATTATTTCAAGATCCACTGGCCCCTTTTGCCCCCTTTTTGTTACCAACGTTGTTGCCTTATCGTTTAAGTTTAGTTGAGAATGATCCGCAACATGATAGCCATGTTCAAGTGCGAGAATTAGCTGATAAGTCGAAGGTTAATGATGTACTCGCGTTAAGTTTGACTTGGCCAAATGATGTGTATTCTTTATCGCACGTGGCGTTGAACTTTCCGATTGAAGATCCTCTTTATGGTCCTTTTCTCGCTGATAAATCTGATAAAATTCAGATAGGCAGAGCGATTTATCAAGGTGAACGCGGCATTTACAGTATTAAATCTGCGGATATGTTACGTCAGAAATGGAATCCATTTTATCCTTACATGATGACTCGAATTGATGAATTTACTCAGCAGCATTAATCAGAGTTAACAAAAGGATAAAAGAATGAATGTTTATTCACTGATAATATCTATTATTGTGCGGTTACGTCCCTGCTGTTTTGCCAAATAAAGATTATCATCCGCAACTTTAATCCATTTATCGAGTTGTACTTCATAGTCAGCATCAGCCGTAATTGCGCCAATACTCCCCGTCACGCTGAATGATTGCTTGTTTTCTGGAGAGATGATCTCAAGTTGCGATAATGCTTCTCTGAAACCATTTAGGTGGTGCTCTATATGGGATGCGTTAGATAAGGGGAGAACAAGTAGGAACTCTTCACCGCCGTAACGAGCGACAATATCAATGTCTCGCTTAAAATATTTTTGCAGTAATTGAGAGACATTACGCAAACATTCATCTCCAGCCAAATGACCATAATTATCATTAATTTGTTTGAAAAAATCTAAATCAAGCAAGACTACGGTAATGATTTGTTCACTGCGTAAACAAAAATCGACTAACTCGCCAAATTTTCGTTCAGCGTAACGGCGATTATATAAGCCCGTTAATGAATCTCGGTCAACCAGTTCGGTGAGTTTTTTATTGGCACTTTCTAATTCTGCAGTCCGTTTGGCGACGGTGTCTTCCAGTTCTACCTGATGAGCTATCAATTGTTGTTTACTTGCTGCTAGCCGTTGATACAAACTAAAAACTTCTTTTGGTGAGTTTTCATCAATTGTCGAAGCCTTTCCTGCATCGGAATACGTTTGGCTGAATTGATTCGCGACAGCTTCCAATGGTGCAGTTAAGAGCGCACTGAGCTTTCTTGAAATATAAAAAGTACCCAATAATGAAATCAATAACATGATAAAACTACTGAACATTTGTTTTTCGGCCATTTTCAACAACGGTGAGAATTCTTTTAAAATGTACACATTCCAGCCATTGTTTAATTCGTGGTGAGCATAAATATATTCAGGTACGATTGACCCCATTTTACGCATATTAATCATTTCAAGGTTAACACGGTAAACACCAGAGTTTACTCTGAAATTAAATTGAGCTAACGGTTTAAGACCAAGAGATGTCGAGGCATAAATAATTTGATTTTGCTCATCAACTATTACGATTGACTCATCTGCAGTGTATTCGTTTACTTGATCTATTTTTGCAAAATGGGTCAGATCAAATGACCCTTCGATGATCCCTGCGACTTGAGTATGTTGTTCATCCAGGTAAAACGGCGCACTCATGGCGATAATGGCATCATTGCCAAATCCACGCCCCTGAAAGACGGAAGATACGAAAAGGCGGTGGTTATAGAATGATTCAATAAAATAATTTCGATCTTTGATGTTGATACTTTGTTCTGAAAATGGCGGTGTCATTAGCCTTGATACTGGGCTTGCCGCCACAATATTAGCCATTGGGTTAGCAATTAACATACTAATAAAACCAGGATAACTTTGATGGACATTAGATAAAATGGCTTGCCATTGCTCAGGCGTATTAGCAACTAAACTTAGTTGATTCGCACTATTTTGGATAACCGTTTTATGATTATCGATATAATTCTGTGTTGTTGTTGATAAATGAGTAACTGATTCTGCCATGTTTTGTTTCAACATGGCTTGTTGACGTTCTAGAAAATAGTAATTAAAGGTTAGTGCTGTAAAGAGCAAAGTTAATGTCACCATTAAGGTGAAAAAGTAAGTCAGTTGCGAGCTTAATTGTCTACGATGGCGGTCTTTTACTTTGTCTTTTAAAAACCATAACTTTGGTATTGCTAAAATGAGTAGTGATGCAATGCTTGTGTAAATTAGGCCATTAATTCCTTGCTTTGAAATAATAAAGCCTAAATGAGATGGCGGAATATCCATTAAAAATATTGCATATAAATATACAAGAGGAGCACCAATTAATAACCAATATGCCGCATCTGCGTATAGGGCATAAATATCACGGCGTCGGGCATAGCCTAAAAACAGTGCTTCTAAACCAAAAAATAAGTACACATGGGGACTATCCCATAGCAACATTAAGCCGGTAGATGCCATCATTGCTGTTAAAAAAGCGTACCAAGGTCCTAACAAAACAGCTGCAATGACCGTTACTGTATTGCCTAATACAAATTGGACATTGGCAAAAAATGGGATCGGATAAAAATTAATGAGCAATCCAACGACGCCCAAAAGAATCGAGAATAAAAGGTGTTGTTGATTAATACGCGGCAACGTCAAGAAAATATCCTTATTATTTGTATTCTAAAAAGATTTACATCCATGTGGATACTTATCTCAGGAAATCGGAGATATTTCAACATTAGTGAATACTTTTTTGCTCGCATATTTTTCGTTTTATCTTTTGTGATGCAGATCTCAAACCTGTTAATGACTTAATCTTGTTCGACCTTGGTCTAACGTTCCAGAGTCAGCAAGACATTTCTTGTTTTTGTTGTTCATATAACGCATTGATTTATATTGTTTTGTTGTTTGTTTCTTAATATTTGTTAATGAAGTACGACTAAGGTCTTGATTGTGGTGCCTCCCTGAGTTGCTAGATTAACTATGACTTTAGAAAAAATAACTTATGGGGAGTCGCAATGAGTTTTGAAAATAACGATAAGGCAGCGGGTTACTGGCGTGAGAATTTACGTTTAGTACTTAGCTTGCTTGCAATTTGGGCTGCAGTATCCTTTGGCTGCGGTATTTTATTAGTTGATGTGTTAAACGAAATTACCTTTATGGGATTCAAACTGGGTTTCTGGTTTGCGCAGCAGGGTGCAATGTATGTATTCGTGGCGCTGATTTTTGTTTATGTAGCGAAAGCTAATGCATTAGACAAAAAATACAATGTTCAGGAAGACTAAGGAGCACTAAAAATGGATGTTCAAACACTAACATATTTAATTGTCGGCGCGACTTTTGCGCTGTACATCGGGATCGCCATTTGGTCTCGAGCGGGTTCAACTAAAGAGTTTTATGTTGCAGGTGGTGGCGTTCACCCTGTAATGAATGGTATGGCAACTGCGGCTGACTGGATGTCTGCAGCGTCATTTATTTCGTTGGCTGGTATTGTGTCTTTTACCGGTTATGATGGTTCAGTATATCTAATGGGCTGGACAGGCGGTTACGTGTTATTAGCCTTGTGTATGGCACCTTATTTACGCAAATTTGGTAAATTTACGGTTCCTGACTTTATTGGTGATCGTTATTACTCTCAAACTGCACGTACTGTTGCTGTTATTTGTGCAATCTTTATCTGCTTTACCTACATTGCAGGCCAAATGCGTGGTGTTGGCGTAGTGTTCTCACGCTTCTTAGAAGTTGACGTAGAAACCGGTGTGTATATCGGTATGGCGGTAGTGTTCTTTTATGCTGTTTTAGGCGGTATGAAAGGGATTACCTACACTCAGGTAGCGCAGTATTGCGTACTTATTTTTGCCTTTATGGTACCAGCCATCTTTATTTCAGTAATGATGACAGGTCATATTTTACCGCAAATCGGTTTTGGGGCGGAGATGATTGATGCAGCAGGCAATGGTACGGGAGTGTACTTACTTGATAAGCTTGATGGATTATCGGCAGAACTCGGGTTCTCCCAATATACCGAAGGCTCTAAATCAATGATCGATGTATTCTTTATTACTGGTGCATTAATGTTTGGTACTGCGGGCTTACCGCATGTAATTGTACGTTTCTTTACGGTTCCTAAAGTTAAAGATGCGCGCGTATCAGCAGGTTGGGCATTAGTGTTTATCGCTATTATGTATACCACTATTCCAGCATTGTCTGCATTCTCTCGCGTTAATATGATTGAAACCATCAATGGACCAGAATCAACGGGTGTTCCTTATGAAACTGCGCCAACATGGATTAAAAACTGGGAGAAAACGGGTTTAATCAAGTGGGATGATAAGAACAACGATGGCAACATTTTCTACACCAGTGGTGAAAAAAATGAAATGCACATTGACCGAGATATTATGGTTTTGGCTACGCCTGAAATTGCAGACCTTCCTGCATGGGTGATTGCATTAGTTGCTGCGGGTGGTTTAGCCGCTGCATTGTCAACATCTGCGGGTTTACTGTTGGTTATTTCAACGTCCGTGTCGCATGATTTACTCAAGAAAAATCTTATGCCGGATATCTCGGACAAGAAAGAGTTAATGTATGCGCGAATAGCCGCTGCCTTTGGGGTTGTTATGGCCGGTTACTTTGGTATTAATCCTCCAGGTTTCGTTGCGGCGGTTGTCGCTATTGCATTTGGTCTCGCAGCAGCGTCATTATTCCCAGCTATTATCATGGGTATTTTCTCTAAAACCATGAATAAAGAAGGTGCGATTGCTGGTATGGTGATTGGGTTATTATTTACTGCAACTTATATTGCTTACTTCAAATTCATCAATCCTGCAGCCAACTCAGCTGAAAACTGGTTCTTTGGTATCTCACCAGAAGGTATTGGTATGGTGGGAATGATGGTTAACTTTGGTGTTGCTTTTGCTGTCAGTAAAGTCACCGCTAAAATTCCTGACGAAATAGTCGCAATGGTTGAGTCGATTCGTTTCCCTAAAGGATCGGGTGAAGCACACGATCACTAATCGGTTTAAATAACATTGTTTACAAAGAGCGCTTCGGCGCTCTTTTTGTTGGTCTTTAGTCCTATAGCAGTAAACAGAAATGCTTTGCTATAGTGATATTGTTCGCCCATGCATAATAGGGAAATGTTTAATGGATGCCAGTGAATTACAACCAGTAGAGCAGTTTTTAACCGCTCACTCACCTTTTGACACGCTACCTAAAGATACCATTCAATATTGTGCAAAAATGATGAGCATCGGCTATTACAGTAAAGCTTCAGCATTTGTTGAGTTCGATACAGATAACCCTAAGCTGTACATTGTTCGTAGCGGTGCATTTGAGGTGCGCGATCCGGAAGGTATATTGGTTGACCGTGTAGGCGAAGGTGAGTGCTTTGGTTTTTCAACCTTATTGTCGGGTGAGAAAGTGGTTAATAAAGTAGCTATTCTCGAGGATGGTTTGGTTTATCATTTACCACAATCAGTATTTGCCAAATTACGTTCTGATCACCGGCCCTTTGACCAATTTTTTACTCGTGCTTTTGCGAAACGTCTACGTAATGAAGCTAAATTTACTAGCAAGGATTTGACGACTACGAGTCGTATTACTTCTATTATGTCATCAAGCCCCATCACCATCGACGCTAAAGCCAGTGTTATGGATGCGGCCAAATTGATGCGTGAACACCGAGTATCATCTGTCATTGTCATCGACAACCAAAAATTAACCGGCATTTTAACTGATCGAGATTTACGCAATCGGATTATCGCAGAAGGCTTAAATACCCATACGTTGGTGAGTCAAGCTATGACAATGAATCCGGTGACAACACATGTCAATGCGCTAGTGTTTGAGGCAATGCTGGCAATGAGTGAGCATAATATTCACCATTTACCTGTTGTTGATGGTAGCCAAGCGTTAGGGATGATTACGAGCACCGATATATTGCGCTCACAAAGCTCTCAGCCCTTACTTCTCATTGGTGAAATAGGGCGTCAAGGCAGCATAGAAAAGCTTATTCAAGTGAGCAAGCAAATTCCGTTATTATTACAAAATTTAATCAGTGCCGATGCCAGAGCGGAAGAAATTGGCAGGGTATTAACATCGGTAACCGATGCACTAACGCGTCGACTTATTGAATTAAATCAACAGATTTTAGGTCAAGCTCCGATGGCGTTTTGTTGGTTGGCTTTCGGTTCTCAAGGCCGTCAAGATCAGGTTGCTTGTTCTGATCAAGATAATGGTTTATTACTGGCGAACGAACCAGATGAACGCGCAGCATCTTATTTTGAAGCGTTAACAAAAGCGGTATGTAAAGGGCTTGATGAGTGCGGTTATATTTATTGTCCCGGCGACATTATGGCGCAAAATCCCAAATGGCGATTGTCGCTGATAAAGTGGAAAGGGCTTTTTTCACAATGGGTGAATGCACCAGAACCAAAAGCGTTAATGCATGCCAGTATCTTTTTTGATATGCGCCCAGTGTTTGGTCCTATGAGTTTATTTACCGAGTTACAAGATTCGGTATTAGCGTCAACACAAGGTAATGACATTTTTCTTGCTGGGATGGCCGGGAATTCGCTGACAGAAGCACCACCGTTGGGTTTTTTTAGAAAATTTGTGCTTGAACGCGATGGTAGTGAAGTTAAGGGCATGGATTTAAAACACAAGGGAAGTGCATTAATTAATGATATTGCCAGAGTGTATGCATTAAGTGCAGGCATCGCAGAGGTGAATACAGCAAAGCGGATCAGAGCGTTAATGGACGCTAATATTATTAATCGTAAAGATGCTCTTAACTTGGCGGATGCTCATGAGTTTATTGCGCATATGCGGTTAGCAAATCAAGGCTATCAGGCAACGAATAACTTACCGGTAAATAATTATCTAAAACCACAACATTTGTCTTCATTAATGCGCCATCAACTTCGTGATGCATTTAAAGT
Source organism: Shewanella sp. A22 (assembly GCF_053850585.1). NCBI lineage: Bacteria > Pseudomonadati > Pseudomonadota > Gammaproteobacteria > Alteromonadales > Shewanellaceae > Shewanella > Shewanella sp. A22. The sequence goes on along the minus strand of NZ_JBSQBN010000075.1, from coordinate 4,153 downwards.
GGTGCATGATGCTCAAGCTGGAATAAAGCTTAAGTTTATGAGGAGTTTTTAGTGAGCCAGTTTTGGTGGATAAAAGCCATGTTGTGGCGTAAAAAGTTGACCACATTACCTTCGTTACTGAATACATATTTAGAAGCAATCAAGCCAGCGTTGTCAAAACCATTTCTCGATGCACCATTGATGGCGATTGATCTAGAAATGACCGGATTAGATCCTATGCATGACCAAGTTATTAGTATTGGTATTGTGCCAATTATCAACGGGCTTATTCCGCTTGAAAAAGCACAACATATGATGATTGCCATTAGTGGCAGCGTGGGGGATAGTGCAACGGTTCACGGTATAGTGGATAACCAATTACATATGGCATTAACGTTAGAAGAGGCAATTGATTGGTTTTTATCAAAAACTAAAGGTTATATTTTGGTGGCTCATCATGCACCCTTAGACATACAGTTTATTCAACAGCAGTTAATACGCTGCTTTGGTCAATCTATTCCGTTGGTATTTATTGATACGCTAGCAATAGAAAAGAAACGTTGTTTAATGCAACAGCCTGTATTAAAAGAAGGCTCACTGCGCTTGAATGCGAGTCGCGAACGTTACCATTTACCTGTTTATTCTGCCCATAATGCACTGGTTGATGCATTATCTTGTGCAGAGTTACTGTTGGCTCAAGTAGCGGCGATGGGCGATATTAAAAAGTTATATGTTAAAGACTTAATTAACGTGTCGGCTTAGAAAATAGATAAGCCAGTCTTAAAGACTGGCTTATCTATTGGATGCTAAAGTAAAATTATTCTGCGGTGCTAACTTTATTTAAAAAATAATCAACCGCAGGTTTAATCAATTCAAGTGCGCTTTTATCGCAAGGCGGTAACTCGGCATCACAGGTATTAATTGGCGTGGTGCGTTCACCCCATTTTAGCAGTAAGGCTGCTGAGGTTAATCCTGCCCCAAATGCGCACGACAGAATCGTTTGATTGGATTCAATTCTTCCTTGGGACAACGCATCACAAATCGCAATAGGAATAGTGGCTGCAGATGTATTGCCGTAATCAGCAATATTAACAAAAGCTTTTTCTTTAGGGATTTTCATTCGGCTAACGAGAGTATCAATGATACGTTCGTTTGCTTGATGTGGGATCACAAAGTCGACATCATCAATATGGACGCCACATTTATCTAATACCTTATTGCTCAAATTTCCCATGCCATGAATCGCACGTTTAAACACATCTTGACCATTAATATGGATGTAAAAATCAAATGAGTCACTATCAAATCTATCCATCTGGGTGCCAAAGTTAGACTTTAGAATATCGCGACCTTCAGGATCGTTATTCAACTCATAACCTAATACCCCACCAGGTTGGTCACTGGCTTCAAGTACAACTGCGCCAGCCCCGTCACCAAAAAGGACTGCAGTTTCACGACGAGACCAATCTAGATAAAAAGATAACCGTTCAGCGCCAATGATGAGAATTTTTTTTCCTTGACCAGATTTGATCATAGAACTGGCCAAACCTACGCCATACAAAAAACCACTGCATGCTGCATTAATATCAAATGCACCACATGTCGCACCAATATTAGCCTGCACGGTTGATGCAATATTGGGGATTAACGTATCTGGGCTGGCTGTTGCTAAAATAATTAAATCTAATTCGCTGCCATCAATACCTGCCGCAGCAAGTGCATGCTTTGCTGCAACCGATGCCATTTCAGACGTATTAACATGGCTAATGTTACGCTTACTGATCCCCGTACGAGTTTTAATCCATTCATCTGTCGTATCCATGAATGTGGCTAAATCGTCATTGGTTAAGGTTGCGGGCGGAACAGACTTACCCCAACCGGTAATGTGTGCATACTGCATAAGAAATTCTCTCAATACGTTCAATAGTTAATTAAATTTATTTACGACATCGTTAATTTGATGTTACCTTTTTTGATAATAAATGCTTAAATCTTTTTGTTTAAGGTTTGTTTTGACTTAATTTTTTGAATTACTAGTTCCGTAATCGAAGCCGAGGCATGCAAGATATGCTCACTCAATAAAGTAGTGGCCTTTTCGACGTCACGATTTTTGCATAATTCTAGTAACACTCTATGTTCTCTTTCTGCGATAGGGATCCCGCCAGTAAATAACAATTGCAGGCGAATATAGCGATCGCAATTGGTGTTTAACCCATTCACCACTTCCATAGTATGGGGCCGATTAGCAGCTTGGTATAAACGAGTATGAAAGCGAGTGTTGAGCTCACTCCAACTTGCTACAGATTCTTTCAGTCTAAATGCTAATTCTAGCTTGCGTAAAATAGCTTCTGCTTCTACAAGATCTTCGTCGGTTAAATTAGGAATAGCTTTTGCTAATAAGTCGGACTCGATCATGGCACGTAACTCGAATAATTCAGTGACTTGTTCAACAGATAAAAGCGTTGCAGTAGCACCTTTATGGGGCTCAAAATTGATCAAACCTTCGGCTTCTAATTGTACTAAAGCCTCACGAACAGGAATGCGACTTACATTCAATTGCGCTGCAATAGCAGACTGCCTAAGTGGCTCTCCTCCTTGTATATCACCAGAAAGGATTTGTTCTCTTAGCGCTTCCACAACAAGTTGTGTGCGAGTTTTATGAATAATAGGAGGTATATTGCTCATGTATTCTATAATAATCTCTAATTTCTTCGAGCAAGGGTAACGCTTAGCTGCCGCTTTATAAAGTGAAACCTCTACAATTATGAAGATTTATCTCGTGAGAAGTCGTTCAATAAACAAATTTATAAAAAATAGCAGATTGTCTGGCACCAAATTCATCTCAATGGGATAATCAGTGTAGAAGAGTGTTTAAGGAGTATTAGGTTGAATAAAGCAGTATTTCTCGATCGTGATGGCGTGATCAACATAGATAATGGTTATGTTCATACTGTAGACGAGTTTGAATATATCGATGGTGTATTTGAAGCTTGTTTAGCGTTAAAGCAAATGGGTTACCTTTTAATTGTCGTGACTAACCAATCTGGTATTGCACGTGGTATGTACAGTGAAGAAGATTTCCACCATTTAACAGAATGGATGGATTGGAACTTTGCTGATAAAGGTGTCGAGCTGGATGGTATCTACTATTGCCCACATCATCCAGAAAAGGGCATAGGTGAATACAAAAAAGATTGTGATTGTAGAAAGCCAAAACCAGGTATGATATTAGATGCGGCAAATTTTTTAAAAATCGACATGAGTGAGTCAGTGATGGTTGGTGACAAAGCTGATGATATGCGAGCAGCAAAAGCTGCTGGTATTAATACTGCTATTTTGGTTCGTTCGGGTAAAATTGTCGATGAAACCGGAGTTGAACTTGCCACTACAGTTGTTGACAGTATTGCAGATGTTCCAAGACTATTAAGTAAATTGTTGCCTCTATAATCCCATCGCAATTTAAATGTTTTTATATCAACCTGTTCATATATGAGTCTTACCCACTTATATATGAACATCTTTCAGAGTTACATTAATATAAGTTTAGTGTCCTTATTTACCTCATTTTAACAAATCGCCAAATCTACGTTACAATATAGAGTAAATAAAAGCGCTATGGCCAGCCCATACAAGAAATAACTGAGTTAACATCATATTAACCTTGTTTCAGCCATTTTTTCACTTCAACAAGCTAAATTACCTAGTTAAGCTACGAATAGCCTCAGAATAAGCCTTAAAATAGTAGGGGAAATAAATTTGTTATTCACTGTTGTGTACAAAATCTGTCTATAAAGCCAGCATTAAATGCTGTAAATATGGCTTTAAGTTTAAATAGTGCGCAGTTGAGGCGTAATAATAATAAAATCACAATAAAGCCCTTGCGCTAAAAAAAGTTTTCCCTATAATACACCCCACTGACTCGGAACACGGCGTATAACGCTAGTTACCAAGTTCGCTCTTTAACAATTTATCAAGTAATCTGTGTGGACATTCACAGGTATTGAGTTATTCGAAATTGTCTTCTGTTCTTCGGAATGTAGGCAATCAAAAAATTTAACTCGATGATGAGAATGTTCATAGTAATATGACACTACAGCAATGTAGTGAATAACTCGTTAGCTCTTTGAGCGAAGCGAATTATGACAGTAGAATTCATTGAGCCGAAATATTCCTA
>NZ_JBSQBN010000074.1:0-23060 GCF_053850585.1 Shewanella sp. A22 | reverse complement strand
CCCGCCAGAATGGCGTCTCTCAGGTATTCCACTTCTGTGTTACATCGATTTAAAAGGGAACAACCATTTCTACATCAATGTGCCTTGAATTGAAAAACCTGAGAGACTCTGAACTGACCAGATATTTTATGAGATTGGTATGATATGTAGATAAAAAAATACCCAGCCATAGCGCTAGGTATTGTTAACAAATGTATGGATTAGTTTCTGACTAGCTCTAACTCTTTGATTAAGTTGTCGGCATGATCAACTTGATCCATCATCCACAAAATATAGCGAATATCGACGTGCACCGCTCGGGTAATCGTTGGGTTAAAAAACCAATCTTTAGTGATGGCTTCGTAGGTTGAGTCGAAGTTAAGACCCACTAATTCACCTTTACCATTAAACACGGGTGAACCAGAGTTACCGCCCGTAGTATCAGCACTTGATAAAAAGTTAACGGGTACAGAGTTAAAGTTGGCAGGCTTGTCTAAACATGACATCAACTTACACACCCAAGTGCTTGGTTGTTGATATACGGTTGCGACTCTGTGTTTACCGTAATCATTTGCTTTAATTGCTGCTAATAGTTTAGCGGGTGCATTGTATGGCTCTTTACCGGTATGTTTAGCGAGTATACCTTCTAAGCGTGTAAATGGTTGCTTATACAACGCATCTTTTGATTGATAACCATCAACCATGCCGTAGGTAATGCGTAGGGTACGGTTAGCGTCAGGGTATACCGGCCAGTTATTTGATTTGTAGTAATCGATGATCGCCTTCATGTATGCAGGGCGAACGGATGATAACTTGCCTTCGAGTAACTTTTCACTTTTTTCGAGTGCCATGTTGGTGTCATGTATCGCAACCGCTAACCGAATAAACGGGTCTTCACTGGTTTCAAACTCTTGCGCTGTTTTGTTCATCCAGTCAAGGCGCTTTGCTTGATCGCTTAGCTCTGTTAACGCATACAAACCTTCAACTTTAGCCTCTAACTCTTCAAAGCTATTTGCGCTGCTTAATGCATTGTCAAACACTTCTGTTTTAAGTGGTTGGCTGACATAGGCCTGCAGGTCTTGTAACCACAGCGTTTTGTCTACCGCAGGGTCAAAACTTCTATCAATACGTTTTAGTGCAGACCTAAACATTTTCATGTCGCGTTGTTGAAAACCTGTTTCTCGTTGCTCATCTGGCTTTTGTTTTTCTTTAGCAAGACGATATAACTTACTTGCCGCAGTTAATAACACACTCGATTGGGCGTTTTTAAAATAATAATTAGTTTGCACTTGAGTGTGCTGCTCTGCTAATAAAGATTCTAAGTTATTAATTAATTTAAGATTAGCGTTAGGGACTTTTTTTAACCAAGCCAGAAAATCATTTTCTCGTTGTTGTTTAATCCCAACGATATCAGTTGCTTTAAAACCATCGAGCAAGCCATTGAGCTTTTTCATCCTATTCGCCATCGATGCCATAGTGCCGGCATACTTAATCGCGATATCTTTATCCATATCACCCATTAAGGTTATCGTATCAATTTGTAATTGATACCGTTTAGCATAAGTTGGATAAAGCCAATCATTGGCAAACTGTAATTCACTGGTTAAGTTATAACGGCTGGTTGAGCCCGGAAACCCAGCAACAAAAATACCATCACCCGCTTTAACGCCATCGGCATTAATTTTAAGAAAACTTTTTGGGGTATAAGGCACGTTGTCTTCAGAATAGGTGGCCGGTTTACCATCTTTACCAACATAAGCGCGTAAAAACGTAAAGTCGCCCGAATGGCGTGGGTATTCGTAATTATCGATATCACCACCAAATCCGCCAACACTTTCTGGTGGCGCGTAAACGAGGCGAACATCACGAATGATAAGCTGTTTTGTGAGGTAATACTCTAAACCATGATGAAAGCTATTTACCGAACAACGATAGTTTTCGTCTGCTTCGCAGGTTTTTATCAAGGCTTTACTGTTGGCTTGGATCCCTTCATAACGCGCTAATGGCTCAGTATTTAAGTTAGCCATAACCAGGTGGGTTACGTTAGTGACTTTTTCGGTAATGTATAAACGTTCGTTTGGCCCTGCTGATGGTTCTTCGGTTTGAGAGTGTGCTAAAAAGCCATTTGCGAGATAATTATGCTCTTTTTTGCTGTTATATTGTATTCCGCGATAAGCACAATGATGGTTTGTGACAACTAGGCCTTGGGGGGATACAAAACTGGCGGTACAATAGCCCAGGCTGACAACGGCATTCATAGGATATTGCCCTAAATCTGCCAGTTGTGTTGCAGGAATATTGATTCCCCGCTGTGTGAGTTTGTCGGCAATAGATGGCATTTGATAAGGTTGCCATTGGCCTTCATCGGCAAAGGCGAAGCCAGAGGTCAGCACAAGTGCTGCAACAAGTGCGATACGCATGTATTTTCCTTAAATTATTATTTTATTTCCGTTTGACGAAACCGTTATTTCTATTCGTCATGACGGTATATTAAGCTTGGCCACGGTGTTATACCATATTTTGTAAAGTCGTTGGAAATTGGGAGTGTTAATGTCACAGCAAGGTGCTTTTAAAGCAAGAAACAGGCAAAAAGATGTAGAAGTTAATGCATTAAAATTGCCTCCTCACTCTATTGAAGCAGAGCAATCCGTGTTGGGTGGATTAATGCTCGATGCAGAAGCGTGGGATCGTGTTTCTGAAGCGGTTGTGCCAGAAGATTTTTATTCTCGTTCTCATCGAATGATTTTCACCGCTATGCAGCGTTTAATGGAGTCGGGCCAACCGCTAGATTTAATTACCGTTTCAGAGCAGCTCGAAATTGAAGATCAACTCGACGATGCTGGCGGTTTTGCTTATTTAGGCGAAATTGCCAAAAACACACCAAGTGCCGGTAATATTTTATCTTATGCAGATATTGTCCGTGAACGGGCCGTGGTACGCGACATGATTGCTGTTGCCCACGAAATTGCCGATGCGGGCTACAATCCTGAAGGTCGTGATTCAAGTTCTCTATTAGATTTAGCTGAAAGCAAGGTATTTAAGATCGCTGAAATGCGAACAAATGCTAATGAAGGCCCTGAGAACATTAAAAGTATTCTTGAAAAAACCGTCGATAAAATCGAACAGCTTTATAATAACCCTCACAATGGTGTTACAGGTGTGTCGAGCGGATTTAATGATTTAGATAAAATGACTGCAGGCTTTCAGTCTGGCGATTTAATTATTGTTGCTGCCCGTCCATCAATGGGTAAAACCACGTTTGCGATGAACTTGTGTGAACAAGCCGCCATGAACGAAGACAAGCCCGTGCTTATTTTTAGTCTCGAGATGCCCTCTGAACAGATTATGATGCGTATGCTTGCATCGCTTGGGCGGGTTGACCAAACTAAAATTCGTACTGGTCAGCTAGACGATGAAGATTGGGCTCGAGTGTCGTCAACCATGGGTATCATGCTCGAACAAGGTAAAATGTATATTGATGATGGCTCGGGCTTAACCCCAACCGAAGTGCGAAGCCGTGCAAGACGTATTGCCCGCGAGCATGGTGGTTTATCGATGATCATGATCGATTACCTGCAATTAATGCAGGTACCATCTTTAAAAGATAACCGTACATTAGAAATTTCGGAAATTTCTCGTTCATTAAAAGCATTAGCCAAAGAGTTAGAAATCCCTGTTATTGCATTGTCACAGCTTAACCGTTCACTGGAACAACGTGCTGATAAACGACCTGTAAACTCTGACCTGCGTGAGTCTGGGGCGATTGAGCAGGATGCCGATTTGATCATGTTTATTTATCGCGACGAAGTGTATAACGATAGCTCTGAAGATAAAGGCACGGCAGAGATCATTATTGGTAAACAACGTAACGGACCTATTGGACGTATTCGTTTAGTATTCCAAGGACAATTCTCTCGTTTTGATAACTATGCTGGACCGCAATTTGAAGAAGATTAATGATTGATTATGTTGTATTTTTTGTCATGATTTACGATAACCCAACTTTTTCGATGATGTGGTCGGCTTTTATCAATTTACCTAACTGATAACAAGATTCATCGTATTATTTATTGCTTAATTAAGGTCATCCATTGAAACCTTTTCCTCGTGCTGAAATTAGTCGGTTTGCTTTGCAAAGTAACTTAGCACAATTGCGTCTTATTGCACCCAACAGCAAAGTCATGGCGGTGGTTAAAGCCAATGGTTATGGCCATGGTTTATTAAATGTTGCTGAAAGTGTTGGGTTATTAAACTATGTCGAAAGTGTCGGTAAATATCATGGTGGGGCCGATGGTTTTGGCTTGGCGAGGCTTGAAGAAGCATTGCAGCTCAGAGAAGGCGGTGTAAAAGGTAAGCTTTTATTGTTAGAAGGTTTTTTCCGCCAATCAGACTTACCCACACTAGTTACCCATAACATTGATACCGTGGTTCATCATGAGTCGCAATTACAGATGCTTGAAACCATAAAACTTGATAAACCCGTAACCGTATGGATAAAAATTGATACAGGCATGCATCGTATCGGTTTTACCTTGGAGCAGTTTGACAATATTTATCAGCGTTTGCAGGCATGTCCACAAGTAGCAAAACCTATTCATTTAATGACTCATTTTGCCTGTGCTGACGAACCAGATAACAAGATGACTCAGGCGCAGATGGATACTTTTGAACAATTAATTAGTGGCTTAGATGGCGACCGTACTCTAGCCAACTCTGCCGGCACTCTATTTTGGCCATCAAGCCAAGCCGATTGGATAAGACCGGGTATCGCACTTTATGGTGTGTCACCGGTTGTCGGTGATAAAGGGACTAATCATCGACTTATTCCGGCAATGGAATTAGTGTCTAATTTAATTGCCGTGCGTGAACACAAAGCTGGTGACAGTGTGGGGTATGGTGCCTTTTGGACGGCAAAGCAAGACACGCGTCTAGGGGTTGTTGCTATTGGTTACGGTGATGGTTATCCACGTAATGCGCCAGAAGGCACGCCAGTATGGGTTAACGGTCGTCGAGTGCCAATTGTTGGCCGTGTTTCAATGGACATGTTAACCGTCGATTTAGGTGCCGGTGCTCAAGACAAGGTAGGCGATAATGTTCAGCTATGGGGTAAGGCGCTTGCAGTAGAGGAGGTCGCTGAGCATATTGGTACAATCGCTTACGAATTAGTCACTAAACTCACCCCAAGGGTGGTCGTCGACTTACAAGATTAAACATTAACCGTGTTAGCGTAATAATATTAATAGAACGCCTAATACACGGTGTTGTTTTGGTATTGAATACGATGACAGTTTAATATTGTTGAAGTCGGCGTGGGCTTGTTACGACATTCATTACGCCGTTTTAATATCCTCAAAGCAAATTTCAATAAAAGCATTACCGTATTCATGGGTAAAAGGCATCATTATTTTTTTCCCGCGGGCTTTATGAGAAATCGTATGATTTTTACCCGACACGACAGCGGGTGTCGCCATATCAAAATCATAGCCTTTTTCGCTCAGTAAATTTTTGGCACCACCAGTGACCATATTGGTAATTTCACCCACTAAATCCGTTACTTCATCATCAATTATTTCAGGTTTTTCGCCTAACATCTTATTCATAATCTCGAGGATGAGTGTTTGTTCGAAAGTAATAGACAGTGAACCACGGGTTTTAGGTCCGACCATACCAATTAAACCAGATACGTCACCTTTAGCAAGATCATGATTTTTCAATTGCGGTTTACCAGGTTTAAGATCCATGGTTGCCATCGTTGAGATAACATTAATTAAAGAAACAAGGAATGGGTTGATGAATTCAACGTTCATAGGCAAAGCGATCCTCTTACATTCAAAAAGTGGCGATAATTCAACTAGAGCATAAGCTAGCCATCATTCTAGTTAACATTGTAGCTAATAAATACCAATGGACACTATATCAGCAAAGTCAAATAGAGGTTTAAGCTTAGAACACAAAAATGAAATTGAAACAGATAATAAGAAAAAAATGTTTTCTATACAGTTGTTTAGTTTAAATAATATATCATCACTTGTAACGTTATGCTTGTCTACTTGAGCTTTAAAGCATGTGTATCAGTCGCTTAAGCAAATGATTTATGGTGCCATATTTGGGCTTGAGCCACGGGGAGGAACCTGTATAAAAGTGTTCTATGTGAGTCGTTTTTTCATGATAGTGTAAAAAATGATCGATTGTTATTTTGGGTGTTTATTAGGTAACACATTGTGACCGTGAGGTATGGCTCAACAGGAAATTGAGCCGATTTAATCGGAGATTTAAAGATATTGACTACACAATACTGAAAAGTCATCTTTGGGATTGAGTAGAAAATCATTACCCACGATTGACGTCATGTCTGATTCTGAAGTAAATGGGTTATCAATTTTAAAAATGAGTCTTTGATTCAACTTACTTTTTATCAAATACTTACAGTGATGTTGATAAAATAGCAGATCAAACTGACCGTTATCGATAATTCGTTGAAGGCCAATTTGTAATCTCTGGGCTAATCTAGGCTTATTAGGCGACACATAATAATATGTCGCTAATGGAATGTTGAGCATAATATGTTCGTCAACAATGAACTCAGGATAATGCTGTTTAAATAATTCAACCTCTTGAAAAATTTCATTAACACCACGCCCAAAGGTGACAAAGCGTCCCTTGGATAACATATTAAATAAACTGTTATATTCCGTACCCTCTACAACCTCGAATCCAGCTTGTTGCATGGCAACTCTGGTGGACCATTGGCTTCCCGACCCAGTATTAAGAGAGGTTAACTGCGCTAATGTGGTTATATTGGCTAACGTTGCGGCATTTTCCTGTTTAATGATAAAAAGTCTAAATCCTTGGATACCTCTTCGAATGGGGATTTTTATTGGTATAAGCTGCTCATTCCACTCTAGCTTTGAGGCTTCTGCAATAACGTTAATTGTTTTGCCACCCTTTAATGCCCTAAATATACGATTACGGCTCATTATCATATTGGACACTTCTAAAGATGCTTCGCCAAAATCAGCTTTTGTTGATTCAATCACCAATGTTAAAAGGTCATAAGTGTATTGATATCGATTATCCAATTCGGATTCTGAGTGATTGATAATAAATTGATCATTCGCGTAAGTGGTGGAAACGTTAGTTAATACTCCTAATAACAATAGGTTAAAAAATATAAAATAACGTCTTAAATCATCCATAAATTAGCTCATCGCAATATAAACATTTATTTGAAGTGCGCTTATTTTAGCTTTAGGACTTCTGACCAATACTTAAAAAAACACCTGTGTTAACCCACTAACAATAGTTTGGCTTTAAATGACTATCAACCTTTTGCTCAAAGATCTCTGATCTATGTAACGAAAAACATATTAAGGCTAGACTCACTAATAGAGATAATCGAACACCATTTGGCCATAGCGTCATATTTGAACCTTAAACCATTGATTTTGATTTAAATGGTACGATGAGAATATTTGTCGGCAATTTCATTTTTTTACAGTGGTTTGAGATGTTGAAAAAGTGAGAGTAATTGAACTTAATGGCCATTGTGATTGGTGAAACGGATCTTCCCCCTAAATCGTTAGACGCTTGTTACTCCATGCATAGTTAATGATATAATTAGCCATTATTTAGGGTTGTCCAGTTGCATTAACCTCATTAATGACTTCTTTACCGGCCTCTTGTGCAACAATGAACACTCCAAATGCACCTAAAAAGGTGCATCAATACAGCCAATGATGAGTATACAGAATTCCGTGAATACAATGCCAAAGCTAGCTACACCAACAGATACGCTAGATCGCACCTTTTCCATAGCGCCGATGCTGGATTGGACTGACCGCCACTATCGTTATTTTGCTCGCTTAATGTCGAGTAAGGCTTTGCTGTATACCGAGATGGTGACAACTGGGGCGATATTGCATGGTAAAGGGGATTATTTAGCTTATAGCGAGCAAGAGCATCCTCTGGCGCTACAGTTGGGAGGGTCTAATGCTGTTGATTTAGCGGCGTGTGCCAAGTTGGCTGCTGAACGTGGTTATGATGAAGTGAACCTCAATGTCGGGTGTCCGTCTGATAGAGTGCAGAATGGTCGCTTTGGTGCGTGTTTAATGGCTGAACCTGCGTTGGTCGCACAATGTGTTGATGCGATGAAACAGGTAACTGATATCCCTATTACAGTTAAAACCCGTATTGGAATTGACGAACAAGACAGTTATCAGTTTTTAACTGATTTTATTGAAACCGTGAACGCCCAAGGGTGTAGTGCATTTACTATTCATGCGCGTAAAGCTTGGTTACAGGGCTTAAGCCCGAAAGAAAACCGTGAAATTCCGCCGCTAGATTATGATCGAGTTTATCAGTTAAAGCGTGATTATCCGCACTTGAATATTAGCATTAACGGTGGCATTAAAACCCTTGAAGAATCTAAGTTGCATTTAGCCCTGCTAGATGGGGTGATGGTGGGGCGTGAAGCTTACCAAAATCCATATATGTTGGCGCAAGTGGATCAACAGTTGTGTGGACTCGATGCAGTGGTGATCACTCGTCAGCAAGTGATTGAACAAATGTTGCCGTATATTGAAGCTCATTTAGCCCAAGGTGGTCGTTTAAATCACATTACCCGTCATATGATTGGTTTATTCCAAGGGTTAGCGGGCTCACGTGGCTGGCGTCGACATTTAAGTGAGAATGCTCATAAACCCAATGCTGATATTAGTGTAGTACTAAAAGCTGCTGAATTCGTTGATGTTGCGGCTCTCGATAGTGATGAATCTAATGTGACATAGCGTTGATGGTGTCGCGTGGTTTAGCTGTTTGGCGGCCATGTTGAAAACGGTTATTATCATATAAAAAGCGTCTATTGTTAGGCGTTTTTTGAGTTTTAGGGGGGCAAACAGATAACCATAGCCATTAAGTCACCACTGGATAGAGAATGACTCAACCAATCATTCAATCTCTTCACCACACATTTTGGGAAAATGTCGCTAAGTCGTGCGCCTGTTAATCCTCTTCTATGTTGTTTAATAAAGTCACTGGTCATTTTCACTAACTATATGGTTAATTTTACTACCTGTTGGTTTTTTGCTCGAAAAATAAGTTCACTTATATAAAGCATAATTAATAAATTTATTTTATTAATTAGTTGGTTATGTTTCGTTTTAAAAGTTGGCACGTAGCTTGTAATACCTATTGTGTAATCAACTAGACGGGTGTTTAGTTGTCATTAACCAACACAAGAAAGGATGCCATTATGTCTATATTAACTTCAACAAACGTGATTCGTCGCAGTGTTCAATTATCTATTGCGGCTGCATTATTAGTCACTGCGAGTGTTTCGGCACAAGCAGATGAGATTTCAATTTCAAATACGGTAGCTTCGTTAGAGCAAAACATGACGAAAGCCAGCCAAGAGATGATTTCAAACGTGAAGCAAGAGTTAATGTTGTCGTTGCAGACTCAAATTGCAGAACAAGTTTTTGAAATTAATTCAGCACTAGATTTTACTCGCGTTGAGCAACCCAAAATAAGTACCACTGTAACTGCTGAGAATAAGTAATGGATTGGGCGATGAATATAGGCTTGGTGCTGCCATTAATGTCGTTAGTGTTATTGCCAGTAATCAGTTCTGCATTGTGTGCAATGTTAGTCAGCTGGCTATTAGGGCCAAGCATTAATGACCAAGCTTAAGTAAACAAGATACCGTTTTGAAATATATTTTGTTAAGTAAGAGGGAATAATATGAATCGTTTAATCAATAGATTGCAAGATGAAGCCCGAATAGTGTGTGGTGTATCTGCCAAGTTAGCAAAGCAGTACGGTTGGTCGTTACTTTGGACTCGTGTTGTAACGGTTGGACTAGTGCTGACTAACCCAGGTATAGGTTTATTTGCGTACTTTGTCATTGCTGTTGTAATGAGCCAGAAAACATCTCGATTTTAAAGCTTACCCAGTATCGGGTAAGCGAAGGGTTTAAGTTAATATTATTTTTTCAAGAAAGCTTGGAAGCGTTGTTTTGCTTCATCACTCTGTAAACGTTCGGCAAATTCAACTAACTCCAATTTCATCTGGGCTTTGACTTCGGCCTGGTTGTAACGTAAAAGCCGTTTTGATGCTTGCATAGATAACGGTGGTAGAGCTGCTAATTTTTTGGCTTGCGCTAGACTGAAGCTAATGAGCTCGTCTGGCGAAACCACTCGGTTAATTATGGTTAATTTTTCAGCTTTTTGCGCATCAAAGGCTTCACCAAGTAAAATCAGTTCAGCGGCTTTTTGTTGGCCAACAATTAAAGGCAACAATATACTTGAAGCGGCTTCTGGGACTAGGGCTAAATTGACAAAAGGCATGTGAAATTTAGCATTGTCATCGGCGTACACTAGGTCACAATGTAGCAGTAAAGTTGTCCCAATTCCCACCGCTGCGCCAGTGACTGCAGCAACAACAGGCTTTTTAAGATCTAATAAACAAAACAAGAATTTAACGGTTGGGTGATTATCATCTAACGCACCACTTTGCAGGAAATCTGCAATATCATTGCCTGATGTAAAACAGTTTTCTGTACCATGGAACATAAAGGCACGAATGTCATTGTCTGCCTCACCTTGGATCAGGTATTCTGTGAATTGCTGATACATCTCTAGATTAAAGGCATTGCGCTTTTCTGGACGATTAAAACTGATGATACGCACGCCTTGGTCATCTCTTACCTGAATATAACTCATTCGTAGCTTCCTTAAATGAATGCGAGTGGGATTACATGGAGTTTAAGACATTGAAAGCAATATTCAAACAACTGTTTAACTTTTTAGTGTTATCATTAATATCATTCGCAGCGACAGCAAACGTTGTCTTGGTTGATGGGCATGTCAGGGCAATGCCTGCGAGTGTACCTAATACTGCGGCGTATTTTACTTTGGAGAATCATAACAATAGTGATGTTATGTTAATTGAAGTGAAGACGAGTGCGGCAAAAGTAGCGCAATTACATACCATTATAGAAGACAATGGTATGGTTAAAATGCGTCAAGTTGACGGTTTTTCGATAGCGTCTCATGGGTCGTTAGTGCTTCAACCTACTGGCAACCATGTAATGCTATTATCGTTAATAGCGCCATTGGCAGTGGATGAAAAAGTGCCTTTAGAATTAATTTTTGATGATGGTCAGCATCTTATGATTGAGCTGCCGGTGCTCAAACAAGCCGCGATTCAACATGATGAAGATGCAGAACATCATCACCATCATTAAGGAGTAATATTGATGCAAGTAACAAGGAATAAAATTTTAGCCGTTGTTGGTGTGCTTTGTTTAGTACTTTATTTTGTGAGTGTGTGGTGGAGCGTTTCTCCAGACCCGATAAAACCGGTATCGTCCCAAGCTGATAATGGCAAGCAGGTTGTAGGTTACGCGACGACTAGCTCACTTATTAACACAATGGAAACCTTGCTGGATAAACCAGGTGGTTGGTTATCTAATGATATTATGCCGCCATCGGTAATGATGGATAATATGCCTGCATTTGAGTTTGGTGCATTAGAGCAGGTGCGTGATTTAGCATTGATTATGCGTAAAGAATTTAGCCGTTCACAGTCGCAATCTACTGCCGATAACGATTTATTAGCTGCACATTCAAAGCTTAATATCGATAATACCAGTTGGTTAGTACCAAGCGCCGAAGGCGAATATCGTGATGCGGTCAAATTATTGAAACTTTATCGCGCTAAGATTGGTGATGCGAACAACAATAATGCGCAGTTTTATGCTCGCGCAGACAACCTGAATGAATGGTTAAAAGAGGTTCAAAAACGCTTAGGAAGTATGTCGCAGCGATTATCTGCCAGTGTTGGTCAAGAGCGTTTAAACACTGATTTGGCAGGTGATACTTCTGCGCGTCAATCTACGCCTGGTTTGTCGAGTAGTGAAATTAAAACCGGTTGGTGGAAAATTGACGACGTGCTTTATGAAAGTCGTGGTTCTGCTTGGGCGTTATTAAACTTTATGCGAGCGATTGAAGTTGATTTTGCCGATGTATTAGAAAAGAAAAATGCTGAAGTGAGTTTACGTCAAATCATACGTGAACTTGAAGCAACTCAGCAAACCGTTTGGAGCCCTATGGTGCTTAATGGAAATGGTTTTGGCTTGGTGGCTAATCACTCATTGGTGATGGCTAATTATATTTCGCGAGCAAATGCCGCGGTAATTGATTTAACTAATTTACTCTCTCAAGGATAATGATGAAAAAGACTCTTCTTGCCACAGCTGTAGTGGGCTTATTAAGTGTGTCATCTGCACATGCGGCAACTGTATTGGGGTTTAAAGTGGGCGCCGACTATTGGCAGGCTGACACCACCAATTCGTTTAATGATGACAGTGGTGTTGCGCATAGTGTTAATGATGATTCATCACAAGGTAGTGTATGGATTGCAGTGGAGCACCCATTGCCGTTTGTGCCTAATATTAAAATTCGTGAAAATCGTCTTGAGTCTAGTTCGAGTTTGGCTAATGCTGACTTTACTTTTAATGATCACAACTTTAGCGGTGTTACGTCAGTCACTAACGACTTAAGCAATACTGATTTTGTGTTGTATTACGAGATCCTCGATAACGATTTAGTGTCTATTGATTTAGGGGCTGCATATAAGTTAATGAGTGGTTCATTACGTGTTGCTGATGCCGGCCACCCTGAAGAAGTGGATATTGATAGTGGTATTATAATGGGTTATGCCAGTGCACAAGTCGGCATGGTTGGTTTAGGTTTGTTTGGTTTTGCTGATGTGTTGCTAGGCGTAGATGAATCGAATGTGTATGACTATGGTGCAGGGTTAGGATGGCAATTTGATGGGATTGCTGTTGATACTTTTGTGCGTGTTGGTTACCGCGAGTTTAATTTTGATGTGAGCAATTTCTCTGGTGTGTCACAAAATACTGACTTTAGCGGCGCTTTTGCTGGTGTTGAATTAGTTTTCTAATGTGATAACCAAGTCAATAATGGTAATGCCCATAACAAAAAAACCGCCTTGTGGCGGTTTTTTTGTAGAAGCTTATTTTTATGTAAGCTAAGGAGTTATTGAGCAATTAACCCACTGTTTATTGAGATAACATCATCTTCGTTCAACGTACCAGCAGCCTGTTTAAGCGCTAATATAGAGTTAATGTAACCATAACGCGCTTCAGATAACTGACGCTTTGAATCGTATAAGTCGCGTGTACGGTTCAGAACATCAACAATGGTACGTGTTCCTACTTCAAATCCCGCTTGAGTGGCTTTTAACGCACTTTCTGATGAAATGACCGACTGCTCGTATGCTTTGATTGAGCTGATAGAGGCATTAACATTGTTAAAGTTATTACGTACGCTTTTAGTTACACTTCGATGAGTTTGTTCTAACTTCTCGCTGGCTTCTACATATTGGAATTGAGCCTGTTTAACTTGAGACGTCACTTTAAAACCTTCAAACAATGGAATGCTTAAGGTGACACCAATGTTGGTGTTGTCATAATCTGGGCCAGGTGTTTGGTCTTGACCTTTGTTATAACCCGCATTGAAGTTTAATGAAGGCATGTGGCCTGCTTTGTACAATTTAATGGTTTCGCTAGCAATATCTTTCGCGATACGTTGGGTCATTAAATCGAGACTGTTGGTCTCAGCCATTTTTAACCAATCTGCCGAAGTGGCTGGAGCAGGGGAACCTGCAGAGAAACGGTTAGTATCAAGAATATTTATCGATTTATGATCTATTCCGGTAATTTCTCGTAAAGCTTCGTAGCTATTATCTAACGTGTTTTGAGCAAGAATTTCTAATGCAGACGCTAAGTCGTATTGCGCTTGCGCTTCATGTACATCTGTAATGGCTGTTAAACCTACGGCAAAACGCTGCTTAGTTTGCTCTAGCTGACGCTCAATAGCCGCTTTTTCTGCGCCTTGGAACTCAAAGTTGTCTTTAGCCGTCAGTACATCGAAATATGCTTTAGTAACGCGAGTAATAAGCGACTGTAAGGTAGATGCATACGCAGAGTCTGCTTGAGATGCTGCCATTTCAGCAACATCTAAACCGACCCATGCGCTATGATCGTAAATGACTTGCGTTAAATTCACACCACCGGTAAATCCATCGGTGTCAACCGCAGGGTCGTTCCACGCTTTGGCATAGCCAACGTTGGCACTAATGCTTGGCAGTAACGGTGCGCGATTTTCTTCAATACTTTCGTATAATGCATCACGTTGTGCTTTAGCTTGTAAAACAATAGGGTCGCTCGTGAGTGCTTGTTGATAAATTTGAAGTAAATCATCAGCTTGTGCTGCTGGTGCTGCAATAGCAAATGCTAATGCTGCGTATAATGAACCAATTTTGAATTTCATTTGCTGCCCTTTTAGACAATTCCTCGGTAATATGAGGTGTTGATTAACTTATAAATTTGGTCATGCCCTTAGTTAAAATGATGGTTTGATAACATTCAATTTTAACGCGGCAATCAGTGTTAACTTGTTTGCTTATGAGTATGAATAACCATTTATGGTTTAGGTATACTTCATAGTCTGCTTTGCTTATTACGTTTTGTACACGATTTAGCATGAATTGTGTACTGTTTAAAGATCGCTTACAGACTGCTTAAAGATCGTTTACAGATTATGCTCGACTTAACGTTCAGCTTAATAGTAGTGATTTTTTCATTTTCAAGTCAAATGTGAAGTGTAACAGATTTTATTTTGATTCAACCTGTTTTTACTTACGATAAAGCGAAATGCTTAGTTATTAATTATGTTAATTTAACCTGTTTAAATGACCATTTTGTGTACGTTTTAATAGACAAGGATAAATATGTCTGAGCAACCTACAATTACAACCTTTGACGCTGATTCAGATTTCAGTTTGATATCCAAAAAAGTATTGTACAAAGGATTTTTCCAGTTAGACGAATATACCTTTAAGCATAAGTTGTTTAAAGGCGGATGGAGCGGTGAGGTTACTCGCGAAGTATTTGAAAGAGGCAATGCTGTGGTTGTATTGCCTTATGATCCTGTTCGAGATGAGGTCGTATTAATTGAACAAATTAGGGTTCCTGCATTAGTATCTACTAAATCAATCTGGCTTCTTGAGTTAGTGGCAGGTATGATTGCGCCCGGCGAATTACCAGAACAGGTCGCAGAACGTGAATTAGCCGAAGAGACCGGATTAAGTTTATTAGGTTTAACACCTATAAACAGTTACTTGTCTAGTCCAGGAGGCACTACTGAGCGTTTTCACTTGTTTTGGGGGCTTGTTGATACCACCAATGCTGGTGGCATACATGGACTTGAATATGAAAATGAAGATATTCGTGTTCATGTCGTCAGCCGTGAACAAGCTTATGATTGGATTAATAATGGCCGTATTGATAATGCCTCTACGGTCTTAGGCATTCAATGGTTGATGCTAAATTATCAACAAATTCGTGGCGCACTTTAGTTATTGAACATGATAATGAGTAAGGTAGGAATGATTGAGTGGCAGAGTTTACCCTAAATAAAAAGCAAAAGTATCAACCCAACGTCAGTGCGTTTTTAGCTGTATGTGGGCGAAATTATGCACATATTTTAAAGTGGTTACCCGAGCACATTGATGTTAATGAGCCTTGGCTCGTTAAAGGCCAGTTTGGTACATTGACAATTAGTCTTCTCGAAAACACTAAGTATACTCAGTTGGTCGAAATATCACGGCCAATGCCAGCCGGGCATTTTTTTAAATCTCCAAAAGCAATTGTCCGGATCTATCATGATGCTCAATTAGCAGAAGTGTTAACTAGCCAACAGATTTATCGTTTAAAGCCCGTGTATGATTACCCTAATATACATATGCATCATAGCGATGAAAAATTTCAGGTGAATGCATTCCTTGAAGAGCTGTTGAAGATTGGGTCTCGGAGTGTGACTTGCCAATCGTAGCTTTTTTATTACTTTTACCATGTTAGGAATCTTTCGTGCTTAAAGAAGCAGTACATTATTCTATTGCTGAAAATGAACCTGTGCGTTTAGTTCAAGTGACTGATCCACATCTTTTTGCTGATCCTGAAGGGCAATTGCTTGGTGTGAATACATCTCAAAGTCTCCAAGCTGTTCTTAATACGTTCATCGCCACTCAATATCCTGCTCATCTTTTACTCGCTACGGGTGATATCAGCCAAGATTATTCGCCAGAGTCATATCAACACTTTGTGCAAAAAATCGAAATGTTAAATCTACCTTGCCATTATTTACCGGGTAACCATGATGACCCAAGGCTAATGAGCTTACGTATGCAGGGTGAGCAAGTGTTTGGCCAGCAACGGATAATTATTGGTAATTGGTTGATACTCATGCTTGATTCTACTGTTCGTGGTAAGCCTGGAGGCTATATGGGCGAGCAGCAATTTGCGTTAATTGAGTCTGCAATTAACGCTGAGCCGAATAAACATGTACTGCTTGTCATGCATCATAATCCGATATTGATGCAGTGCGCTTGGTTAGATCAGCATTGCATGATGAATGGCGAAGACTTCTTACAGCGAACGAGTCGCTATCCGCAGGTGAAAGGTGTTCTTTGGGGGCACGTTCATCAACAAGTGGATACCGTTCATTCTGGTGCTCATGGTCTCATTCCATTAATGGCAACACCTTCAACGTGTATTCAGTTCAAACCTGCTTCATCGTATTTTGCTTTAGATGATCTTCAACCCGGTTATCGTTTGCTGGAGTTGGCATGCGATGGTAGCATTCGTACTAACGTATACCGTGTGCCAGGAAATCGATTTGCACCTGATAATGAGGCCAGTGGGTACTAGTTTATTGCGTCATCTTATGTGAGTAAGGGGCGTTTAGTGCTACCTAACCGCCTCGCGAGGGAATATGCTGCTTTATATACATGGTTTTAATAGTTCTTCGCGGTCATATAAGGCCGTTCAAACCGCAGATTATATTAAACAACATTTTCCACAAGTCGACTTTTACCAACCGCAACTACCTTCATCTCCCAAAGCTGCAATGACCTTATTATGCAACATCACAGAGCAGGCTAAGCAGCAAGGGCTAGCGTTACGTTTTATTGGCTCGTCTTTGGGTGGGTATTTTGCGAGTTATTTGGCCGAAACCTATGGTGGTAGAGCTGTTTTAATTAACCCAGCGGTAAAACCGTTTGAATTATTTGAACAGTTTATTGGGTCTCAATATAATCCTTATACCAATGAGCATTATCAAGTGTTGCCGCAACATCAAAATGATGTCGCCTTGTTTAATACTCATGTGATCCGGCATCCCGATCGTTTTCTTGTACTGTTGCAAACTGGTGACGAAGTGTTAGATTATCGACAAGCATTACATAAGTACCATAGCTGTGAATTACATCTAGAACCTGATGGAGACCACAGTTTTGTCGGCTTTGAACAACAATTAGACAAAATATGTAAATTTATTCAGCTGTAACGTTTTAGCGTTATAAACAATGATCAATTTGAGCTAACTTTGGCTCTATTTAACTCCAAATGTGTGGATTATGACCAACCAATATACTTCTGATGCTATTGAAGTCCTTAATGGACTTGACCCGGTAAAACGCCGTCCTGGTATGTATACCGATACCACTAGACCGAATCACCTTGGGCAAGAAGTAATAGACAATAGTGTTGATGAAGCGCTGGCAGGGCATGCAACTAAGATTGAAGTGGTACTCCATACTGATAACTCCCTTGAAGTGACCGATGATGGCCGTGGTATGCCGGTGGATATTCACCCAGAAGAAGGTATTCCTGGAGTTGAACTTATTCTGAGTAAGTTGCATGCAGGTGGTAAGTTTTCCAATAAAAATTACCAGTTTTCAGGCGGCTTGCATGGTGTTGGTATTTCGGTTGTCAATGCGCTCTCTACTCGCGTTGAAATCACCGTTCGCCGTGATGCCCAAGTGTATGACATGGCATTCGAAAACGGCTTTAAAGTGGAAGATTTGGCTGTAACAGGCAGTTGTGGGCGTCGTAATACTGGAACTCGAGTGCATTTTTGGCCTGATGTGACTTATTTTGATTCACCTAATTTTTCGGTGAGTAAACTTGTTTATATACTGCGAGCTAAAGCGGTATTGTGCCCAGGTTTACGCATAAAATTCACCAATAAACAAAATGGTGAAGTGCATGAGTGGTTTTATGAAAGTGGTGTAACTGATTATCTTAAAGAAGCCGTTAAAGATTCTGTTTTGTTACCAGAAGAGCCATTTGTTGGTAGCTATAAAGGCAAATTAGAAGCGGCAGAATGGGCCATTACTTGGTTGCCTGAAGGCGGAGAAAGTCTCGGAGAGAGCTATGTTAACTTAATTCCGACACCGTTGGGTGGTACTCATGTGAATGGTTTTAGGCAAGGTTTGCTTGAGTCTATGCGTGAGTTTTGCGAGTTTCGTAATCTAGTGCCGCGGGGGATTAAGTTATCACCGGATGATATCTGGGATCGTGCAGCCTTTATTTTGTCGATAAAAATGCAAGATCCACAATTTGCTGGGCAAACAAAAGAAAAGCTTTCTAGTCGTCAAAGTTCTGCATTTGTTTCTGGCATTGTACGTGATGCCTTTTCTTTGTGGTTAAACTCTAATACTGATTTAGCAGAATTGTTGGCAGAGTTGTGCATTAATAATGCACAACGCCGATTAAAAGCTGCCAAGAAAGTGGCGCGTAAAAAAGTGACCTCTGGCCCAGCGTTACCTGGCAAGTTAACTGACTGTAGTGGTCAAGACCCAATGCGTGGCGAGTTATTTTTAGTCGAAGGTGATTCTGCTGGAGGCAGTGCTAAACAGGCGAGAGACCGTGAGTTTCAGGCGATCATGCCACTTCGAGGTAAAATATTAAACACGTGGGAAGTCGACGCTTCACAGGTATTAGGTTCGCAAGAGGTACATAATATTTCGATTGCGATTGGTTGTGATCCTGACAGCGAAGATATTTCTGAACTGCGATATGGCAAAATTTGTATTCTAGCGGATGCTGACTCTGATGGACTGCATATTGCGACCTTGTTATGTGCGTTGTTTTTGAAGCATTATCGTGTGTTAGTAGAAAAAGGCCATGTTTATATTGCCATGCCACCGTTATTCCGTATTGATATCGGTAAAGAGGTATTTTATGCTCTAGATGAAGCCGAGAAAACTGGAATTTTAGACCGTATAACGGCAGAGAATAAAAAAGGTAAAGTACAAGTGACTCGCTTTAAAGGTCTAGGTGAAATGAATCCTTTGCAGTTACGTGAAACCACTATGGATCCAAATACAAGACGTTTAGTACAGTTAACTATTGATGATGCAGCCGAAACAGTGGCATTAATGGATATGTTACTGGCAAAAAAACGGGCTCCAGATCGTAAGAGTTGGTTGGAAACCAAAGGTGACTTAGCGCTGCTTTAGTCACGTTTCTTAGCGCCAATAAATGTATAACATAAGGCAATAGATAATTAGCATGCAGTACATTAGATTACGATCTTATTATAATCCTGGCCGTAAATTAGCCGTCATAGGGATGCTCTTTTTAGGTTTATTCTCCTTTTTTGTCACTGCGGCACAATCGGTGATGATTACTGTCACTAAAGGTTTTGGTTTAAGTTTATATGCTTCTGATTTAGGTGATATTAAACAATTAACAATAGGAGATGAGGGAACACTGTTTGTCGGTTCTCAAAAAAGCGGTACCGTTTATGCGTTGGTAGATAGCGATCAAAATGGCCAAGTTGATAAACGTTATCTTATTGCTCGTGGCCTTGATTACCCCGAAGCCCTCGCTTTCCACGATGGATCGCTTTATGTCACTGAAGACGATCGCATAGTCCGTTTTGAAGACATTGAATCGCGTTTACGAAGACCTGGACGCGCGCGAGAGGTTTATTCTAATTTACCGAGTTTAGACAAAAAGTATTCTCGTTCCATGCATTTTGGACCCGATGGGCGTTTGTATATCGCTATTGGTTCGCCATGTAATGTGTGTGAATCCCCGTCGCCATTTGGCAGTATTTTGGCGATTAATGTTGACACCGGCGCCAGCGAACAAGTTGCCTCTGGGCTAAGAAGTGTGACTGGTTTTGATTGGTCTCCTACTACCAACACCTTGTGGTTTGCGGATTTAGGCCGTAATTGGATGGGGGATAATATTCCTGCTGATGAGATTAATCGCTTAGACATTAAAGGCAGCCACTTTGGTTTTCCTTATTTACACGGAACCTATGTGGTGGAGCCCGCTTATGATAAACCGAAACATTTAAATATTACGGTGCCCGAATTTGAACTACCCGCACATGTTGCCCCTACAGGATTGAGCTTTTATCGAGGAGAGCAATTTCCTGAGCGCTATCGTCAACAGCTATTTGTCGCTGAAAATGGTTCGTGGAACCGTTCGAGTAAAGTCGGCTATCAAATTGTGATGTTGGATATTAACGAAGGCAAAATTAATAAACGTGAGACTGTTGTGAGCTTTTTAGATGGAGAGTTTCCGGTAGCTCGCCCTTTTGATGTCATTAATGCCCCTGATGGTGCAATGTACATTTCAGATGATCTAAAAGGTAATATTTACCGTTTGTTTTATAACGCACCAGAACAATCACAGGAAATGAAATAATGAGTGATGCGATTGAATTAAGTCTTGATGGTGTAGAGCAAATGCCACTTAGGCGCTTTACCGAAGAGGCTTATTTAAATTATTCCATGTACGTGATTATGGACCGTGCTTTACCACATATTGGTGATGGTTTAAAACCAGTGCAGCGCCGTATTATTTACGCCATGAGTGAATTAGGTTTATCTGCACAATCTAAACATAAAAAGTCGGCACGTACTGTTGGTGACGTGTTAGGTAAATATCATCCACACGGTGATAGTGCATGTTATGAAGCGATGGTGTTAATGGCTCAGCCATTTTCATATCGTTATCCGTTGGTTGACGGTCAAGGTAACTGGGGGGCGCCAGATGACCCTAAGTCATTTGCGGCAATGCGTTATACCGAAGCCAGACTATCAAAATTTTCTGAAGTACTCTTGTCGGAATTAGGTCAAGGTACCGTCGATTGGGGCGCAAACTTCGATGGCACGATGAAGGAGCCAAAGACATTACCAGCACGGTTACCACATATTTTATTAAACGGTATTACTGGTATTGCGGTGGGGATGGCGACGGATATTCCACCCCATAATGTACGAGAGTTGGTTTCTGCATGCGTGGAGCTTCTTGATAACCCTAAAACAGATTTAGCACGATTAATGGAGTTAGTTCCTGGCCCCGATTATCCAACTGAAGCAGAAATCATTACTCCTAAGGCCGATATAGCCCGAATTTATGATACTGGCCGTGGTTCAATCAAAATGCGCGCTGTGTACCGCGAAGAGCAAGGCGAGATAGTTATTACGTCTTTACCGCATCAAGCCAGTAGCGGTAAAATTTTAGAGCAAATTGCTAATCAAATGCAGGCTAAAAAGCTGCCAATGGTATCTGATTTAAGAGATGAGTCAGATCATGAGAACCCGGTTAGGTTAGTGGTTGTACCTCGGTCAAATCGTATTGATTGTGATCAGTTAATGACTCATTTATTTGCTACAACGGACCTCGAAAAAAGTTTTAGGATTAACTTAAATGTATTGGGGTTAGATGGTCGTCCACAAGTTAAAGGGTTAAAAACCTTGTTAACCGAATGGTTAGAGTTCCGTGTTACCACGGTGACACGCCGTTTACAGTATCGACTTGATAAAGTGTTAGCGCGTTTACATATTTTAGAAGCCTTGATGGTCGCATTCTTAAATATTGATGAAGTGATCGAGATTATTCGTTTTCATGACGAGCCTAAAGCAGAACTTATGTCACGGTTTAACTTGTCAGATAAACAAGCTGAATCCATTCTAGAGCTGAAATTACGTCACCTCGCTAAGCTTGAAGAATTTAAGATCAAAACCGAGCAAGACGAGTTGGCGGCAGAACGTGATAAATTAGAGTTATTGTTAAGCTCAGACCGTCGCTTAAAAACCTTAGTTAAAAAAGAATTGATCCAAGATGGTGAGACTTATGGTGATAATCGTCGCTCACCTATTATTGAACGCATCGATGCCAAAGCGCTGACAGAACAAGAATTAACGCCTACTGAGTCGGTAACTGTTGTATTGTCTGATAAAGGTTGGGTGCGTTGCGCGAAGGGCCATGATATTGATGTTGAGGGCTTGTCATATAAGTCTGGAGACAGTTACTTATGCAGCGCCATGGGTAAAAGTAATCAAGCTGCTGTATTTATTGATTCAACTGGGCGTGCATTTGCTACCGATAGCCATACTTTACCATCGGCACGGAGCCAAGGTGAACCCATTACGACCCGCTTTAATATGGCGCCAGGCGCGATAATGCAACATGTATTAATGGGTGTTGATGAGCAATTCTTCTTACTCGCGACCGATGCTGGTTATGGTTTTATTTGCGCATATCCTGATTTGATCAGCCGTAATAAAGCAGGTAAGGCATTACTTAGTCTGCCTACTAATGCGTTAGTAATGCAGCCGAAATTAGTGAATAAATCTGCTGATCAATCTTTGCTAGCCATTACGTCAGAAGGTCGTATGTTGATGTTTAGTTTAGATGCCTTGCCACAGTTATCTAAAGGTAAAGGCAACAAGATTATTGGCATTCCTACGGACCGTGCAAAAAATCGTGAAGAGTTGCTACTGCATCTCAGTGTGGTTCCGCAAAATGCATCTGTTACATTGTGGGCGGGTAAACGTAAGTTAACGTTAAAACCAAGCGATTTAGAGCATTATCGTGGAGAGCGAGGCCGAAGAGGTGCCAAACTGCCAAGAGGTTTACAGCGTGTCGACAGTGTTGAGGTGGGCGGTTTCGATAGTGACAGTGAATCAGGGGTAGATGATTCTACTGCGACAATAGATTAACTGTTACAGTGCGGTTGTAGTTTAGGATGGTTACATTAATAGTGTAATCATCTCCAATTAACTCATATTATACCAATCTCATTAAATATCTGGTCAGTTCAGAGTCTCTCAGGTTTTTCAATTCAAGGCACATTGATGTAGAAATGGTTGTTGCCTTTTAAATCGATGTAACACAGAAGTGGAATACCTGA
>NZ_JBSQBN010000073.1:0-23468 GCF_053850585.1 Shewanella sp. A22 | reverse complement strand
AATAACACATTCCCACCATCCATGGCGGTCAGATACTGGAGGTAGAGTAACGCAGGAGCTTGTTACCGAGGATCACTATTCGCTTCAATCATCTGCCTTGCCTACAGCACTTTGAACTCCCGCTGAAGGAGCACATATTTAATAGGGTTGGTATGATATATGTTTGTATCGAAGTCATCCCGTCATCAATATTACATCAACAACTACCACCACGTGAAAGTTCATAACCTAACACTTCAGAATGATGAGCATCAGCAATAAACATCTCTGCGGCTTTACGGCCTTTTTGTTCCGAGTGTTGATATACCGTGGTTAAGGGGGGAATAGCCCGCGCACCTTCGTCAATACCATCAAAACCCACCACTCGAATATCTTCAGGGATCCGCAAACCTTGTTGTATTGCCTCGCGCATTAAACTCAATGCAATTAAGTCACTCATACACAAAAACACATTGGGACGAGGCACACAACTAAGCGCTTCTTTAGCTGCTATTGCGGCAAAATCCGAGTTACTTTCTGGTATATTCCAAATACGATCATCGCCCAGCTTTACGCCAGTATCATTAATCGCATCTAAATACCCTTGTAAACGTTGATGTGCAACTGAAGTGTCTATTTCCATAGAGTGAATGTCATACACGCGGCAAGTTAGGTGAGTGTCTAATAAACGCAACCCAAGGATCGCGACATGATCTTGTGGCGATTGAATCGCTAGCTTAGCCACCTCATAAGCACCGGCTTTATTGTCGATACTCACAGATGCACTGCGATGAATATTAAAATCAACAGTCACCACTTTTTTACGGATTTTTTTAAGTTGTTCGGCCAATAAACCATTACGAGGACGTCCATAACAAATAAAACCATCAACAAAATCATTTACGCCATTCACATTGTCAGAACTACCAGAAAACAATAACAAATTTATTTTATGTTGCTCAAAAACAGCTGCTACACCTTTCATAAAACGGCTAGCAACAGGATCGGATACCATGTATTCGATACTGTCAGACAATACCAAAGCTACGGTATCAAACTTACCTCGGCGTAAAGACTGTGCCGCTTTATTTGGCCCAAAATATCCTAGTTCGTTACAAGCAGATAAAATATCAATACGGCGCTTTTCCGATAATTGATCGGGACGATTAAACGCGTTGGAAACCGTCGCATTCGACACACCTAACTCTTTGGCAATACTTTTTAAGGTCCAATGCTTGGATTCTGGCATAACAATTCCGCTTAAGTCGTGGTTTGCGCTCTCACTGAGCGATACATAACATGAATATACTGATGCAAATTACTGAAAACAATCAAAGCAGGCATTCGAACAGGGAAAACCATGCCAACAGATTAACGTGGTCGCAGATTAGGCTAAAGCAAGATGATTAATCATCTTGCTGTTGAGCATAGTCGACCAAACTGGCTATCGACATATTTTGTTGTTCGGTAGGATTTTTTAAGCGCTTAGCAAACCAATAACGCGGTTTCCAATAAACGTTATTTAAACTAGAAATTTTAACCCCTTTCTTGGTCGAGGCGTGTAAAAATCGCTCTTGTCCCATGTAAATACCGACGTGACGTGCAGTTCTTCCCGTTTTGAAAAATACCAAATCACCGATGACAAGCTGATTTCTAGGGATTTCTTTACCTAAAACACGTTGCGCATTAACTGAGCGCGGTAATTTATCTCCCACAATATCAAGGTAAGCTAAATACACAAAACCTGAGCAATCAATCCCTTTTTTACTCAAGCCACCTAAACGATACGGAGTGCCTTTCCATTGTTCATGAAAACTTAATAAGTTTGACTCGCTCCACTTGGGCGGTTCGGGCTTAAGCATAGGTGGGATCACCACAGTCTTAGACACTACAGCCACTGGCGGGTTCGACGCACATGCAGACAGCAGCGCCACTAAACAACAAAATAACAATATTCTAGTCAATTCGACCCACTCCAGACCCGAAAAATCACCGAAATATAAAGACCTTTATACAAATACACAATCACAATGTGCCAATACCGGTAGGGTAATGATATTCAGCCCGTAAATTTAGCGCGTAATAAGCTGCATGCACTGCACGATTGACCGTTTTGCGGCCATTTTGTCAGTTTTAATTTTACAGCGTAGCATAGTCCCTTGCCAATTTGACCAAAAAACACTCGCCAATACTGTTGCCGTCAAATCGGTACGAATAAAACCTTGTTGCTGGCCTTGTTCTATTAATTCACTAAACAAATTGAGCCACTGGTCATAAAGCTGATTCAATGTTTGATGCAATAAACTCGCTTGTGGGCTTACTTCAACCATCAGATTACCCATTAAACAACCGCGCGGCTGGCTATCGCTAAATAAAAAGTCAATTAGTTGATGATAGCCTCCCAACATCACAGTAACATTAGCCTTAAAGTTAACATCCGGATCCATCACTATGGGTTCGATACGTTGCTGAAAATAGTATTCTACCACCTCAGCAGCAAACGCTTCTTTACTGGCAAAATAGTGATAAAAAGATCCTTTAGGAATGCCAACTTCATCAAGAATAAGTTTAATCCCCACGGCACTGTAACCATGCAAAGCAAACAGCTTTTCACCAACGGCACAAATAGCCTGCTTACTGGTGGTATTTTTATTCATAATGCTCTCATTAACATGCGTCGATAAATAAAAATAGACCAGTCGCTTATATCTTTCCAGTTATTCTCATTTGAAAGGCAATTTTTATGCTGAAGTACCGATTATAGGGGATATTTTCCCTAGGCATTCCGTCAACTCATTACTGGCTTGTTGTAGCCTCACCGCCTCCATCGTCAATCAGCTCTGCTTCGCACAGTTTTAGTTGCTCATCGTTGTACAACTGCACGACAACGTTATGGTTTACAGCTATAACGACTGACTCTCAGCCCATTAAAAAACACCTACTTTGGACATTAAATCATTTAATATCCAAAAAGTGACCTCACAAATTAGGCATCAAAAAACCAGCCCGAAGGCTGGTTAAGCAAACTTAAACCGAACACAATTACCCAGTAATGCGCAGTTCATCTACAACGTCTTTAACGTCATTCGTATTTTTTGCAATGGTCACAGCCAAATCACGTTCAGCATCACTCGATACTGTCCCTTCTAAGGTTACTACACCGTTTTCGACATCAACATCAATGTCTGTACCTGACACATCAGCCGAAAATAATAAGCGGGTTTTGACTACAGTAGCCACTTTTGAGTCAGTTAATGACT
Organism: Shewanella sp. A22; assembly: GCF_053850585.1. Classification (NCBI taxonomy): domain Bacteria; kingdom Pseudomonadati; phylum Pseudomonadota; class Gammaproteobacteria; order Alteromonadales; family Shewanellaceae; genus Shewanella; species Shewanella sp. A22. Next base: position 20,229 of record NZ_JBSQBN010000073.1, on the reverse strand, counting down.
CCGCTAAATCATCTGTGTCTTTATCGCTTTCACGCTCCATAACAGTCAACTCATTATTAACATCATTGACACCGTCCAAGCTTCTAATTAATTCAGCGGCAAGGGATTTGTCGACACTGCGGTCTACTTTACCGGTTAATGTAACGTTACCGTCTTTCACGTCGGTATTAATATCAAAAGAATTAAGGTTAGTATTTAACAGTAACGTGGTTTCAGCCTTACCATCAATCCATGCATCTTTTGCATCATCCTGCCAATCTTGTGCTGCGTTTGCAGTAAATGCCATTGAACCAAGAACGATGCTTGTTAATACTGATAATGTAGTCTTTTTCATAAGATATTCTCCATTGTTAGTGTTAATGCTGTCTTACATACAAGGTAATGCGCGAACCATGCCAATTTTTTAACCTGTTGTTTTTAATAATTTATTCTCAAAACCTTGATAAGACACTCACTTTAACAAGCCCGCTATCGGACTTTTTTACCGACTCGATGTAAAATTTTCATCGCTAACAATTGACGCGGTTAGTTGCATGTTCTTCATGTTGTCACAACTTATTTGTAACCACGCAATGCTTTCTGCCAATTGCCTCGCAACACACTGACTATTGGCTCGCTTTGCAGCAACTTTTAACCGCATTAATACATATTGCTCTGCAGCAATTAACACCTGAATCGCCTGCGATAACCGCTTTTGCTCTATTGCCCGCTCCGCCTCAGCGTAATAAGGACTCAACAAGGGTTTTAAAGTCTCAATATTGCCTACTGACCACGCATAACATGGTTGAACTTGTTTAAATAGCGTGGCTAACCGGTGCAACATTCCTTTTTTTATCTCTGCCATATGATTGAATATGCGCTTAATATTGTAGTCATCGGTCCCTTTGCTGGCTTTACTATAAAACTGCTGCCCCGCTTGGCATAAATCAATGGCCTCGTTTAGTAACCAGAAATCGGCACCATCGTGAACGTCTTTATATGATCGATTAACATTCAATGTAATGTCTCCTTACAATCAGTAAACTGTTATAGTCAGCCTGTATGATTGATGTCTAATAAATATTATTTTATCCATTAACTTTGTTATGCATATTCCATACACATTGACAAAACTTAATTAACCTACTGATTTTAAATTGTTAAGATAATAAACTCTTTTAAGGACAAGCGCCGAACAGGAAATAATTACCGACTTTTATTGTCAAATCTACACCACAGATTTACATTGAGTATTAATAGACAGGGAGTGAAATCGGCATGGGTCGTCCAATACTGTTTTACCATTTGCGCCAGCCGCAAACACAAACTCAGCTTTTACAGCTTCCGAGTTGCCAACATTTTAATAAGATAGCGAGCAGCATTGATCAACCTTGGTTGGCTCAGCTTGAAAATAATGCCGTAGATGTAGCAATTATCGAATTGGCCAATTTAAGCCAACAAGACTATTTAGATATCGCGGACAGTGCGTTAATGTCTGATATTGAGTTCATCTTTTTAAGCGAAGGTAAACCTAATCCCAACCTAGATAAACTAATGTCCACAGGGGCGGGTTATCATTTTCGTCAACCATATGATATGGAGCTAATTGGCGACACCTTAGAAGACTTCGCTCAAGATTTGGTCACACAATCAACTAAACGTCATCAGCCCTTTTCTAGCGAACTCGATCAATATGGCTTGTTGGTTGGATCGTCACGAGCCATGCACAAGCTATATCGAACCACTAGAAAGGTAGCCGTAACCGACAGTAATGTGCTCATTATTGGCGAAAGTGGTGCCGGTAAAGAACTGGTCGCTAACACAATCCATTTAGCCAGTAGCCGAGTTAGCGAACCCTTTATTGCCATAAACTGTGGTGCACTAAGCCCAGAACTTGTCGACAGCGAGTTGTTTGGTCATGTAAAAGGGGCATTTACTGGTGCTCATCGCGATCATTCTGGCGTATTTGAACAAGCTGAAGGTGGCACGTTATTCTTAGATGAAGTCACCGAAATGCCATTGGAACATCAAGTTAAGTTATTGCGAGTACTCGAAAATAATGAATATCGCCAAGTAGGTAGCCCAAATGTAAAAAAAGCGAATGTGCGCATTGTTGCAGCAACCAACCGTGATCCCGCCAACGCGATTGAACAGGGCCATTTTCGGGAAGACTTATATTTCCGTTTAGCTCACTTTCCTATTCGAGTCCCGCCACTGCGCGACCGAGGAGATGATATTAGCGGACTCGCACAGCACTTTTTGGCTTATCGTAATGCAGAAGAAAAGCTCAGTAAAACCTTTACCGACGAAGCATTAGCCCTCATTCAACAACAAAAATGGCCGGGTAATGTGAGAGAGTTAAAACATGCGATTGAGCGCGCTTATATTCTTGCTGACGACACCATTAATGTCAGCCATATCAATGTAAATCCATTAGAGTCGACAGCCGAACCCACTGAAGGTGATGTTCAAATTCCAACAGACATGCGTTTGGATGAACTTGAAAAAGTGGCGATATACCAAAAGCTTGATCAAACCTCTGGCAATAAAAACGACACAGCCAAACAATTAGGCATCAGTGTCAAAACGTTGTACAACAAATTAAGTAAATACGAAGATCAAACAAGCTCAGAAGATTAATTAAACTCGTCATCCCAGAAGTGATTCTGAGTTGGAATCCACCAGCCTAATCATCCCGGCAATGCTTTTGAGCCGGGATCCAGGTGTTTGTACTTTTGTTGTTTTGTACCTATGGCCTACGGCCACTCACGTCGTGGCCGCAGGCCATAAGTACAAAAGTACAAAAGTACAAAGCAAACATCTGCACGGAGCCTGCGGCAGGCAATTAACACCAATGAATCATTGGTATAAGTTAAGCTCAGTCAATACTAATTAGGCCAGACAGTTCAAACATGTAAAACGATTACCCCTGTGGAATCATCACAGACAACGACTTGGGCTTCACCTCAATGCACATATCGTCAGATTCGAATAACTCACCATCAATAACATACTGACATTTAGTGTCGGTATTTAAGTAAACCTTTTTAGCCTGCACATGGTGTACATTGCTTGTTGTTTCTTGGTCGCGGGCACCTGTCAAACCAGCAAATAATAACTCTGTCATGCTTAATAGTTGCTGCGGCGACGCCTCGCTAGCCTCAATCCATGTAATGTCTAACAAACCATCACTCATATTGGGCTCACCATTACCTTGGGCTAACAAACTCGTAAATGGCGCAGCATTCGCAACCACTAAACTCGTGGTATTAATCGTTTGAATTTCACCGTCATTAAGCTGTAAATACATCGATAACGACTCATTTTCATCAATGGCTTCCCATAAACCATTTAGGTAAGCCCATTGGCCCAAGTCATTTTTTGTTTCACGGTCGGCTTTTTGAATCATTTTGTGTTCAAAACCCAAGCCCACCAGCAATAACATTATCGTGTCGTTGCACAAAGCTGTATCAATACGCTGATAATGGCCTTCAATTAAAATATCCAACGCTTGCGATACCGGCACAAATTTACTGGTTACGCCAAATAAAGTATGGCTTAACGCATTGGTGGTGCCCATAGGAATAATGCCTAAGTAAATGTCGCTATCGACAACAACTGCCGCCACTTCATTAACGGTTCCATCGCCACCACAGGCGACAATAATATCTGCGCCGTTAGCTTTAGCTTGCTCAGCTAATGTTTTCGCTGACTTATCTTTAGCGGTATACAACACTTGAAGTTGAAAATAACGCGATAAGGTTTGAATAATATGATCGGCTTCCTGTTGCCATTTCCCGCCGCCAGACACAGGGTTAACAATTAGCCATGCACGTTTGTGGATATTAATTTTATGCTCACGATGCATCTTTTCAACTGCAGCTAACTGCCATTTGTTCAGCCGTGCTGTTTGACGAACATCATTGATACTATTAAGGACAGAAGAAAAGTGGCGATTTTTATCACGACAGACTAAATATGCCGCCAACACCAACACCGAACGCCCTCGACCTAAAGCGCAATGCACCACCACATTATTTCCTTTACTTACCTGGCTGTGTAGCCAATTAACGGCTTGATTTAATTGTGCAACCGTCGGCACGCTGTGATCCAGTATTGGGATATTTAAATACTCAATATTCTCGTCAATCAAGGTCCATTCAAGTGCATCAAATTCAGCGGTGACATCTAAAATGGCGCCAATTTTTTCATGCTTAAGCTGATCGACATCACGAGGAAATAATCGACAAGCTAAATACAGTTGTTTATCAATTTTTTGTATCGCGGGCACTTTGTCATTTTTTCTGGCCCACGCGTTATACAGTTGGCAACCCATTAAAAAGGGAATGAAACTCCAACTAATGTACCAAGGAATACGACCATCTTGGCTTTTTCGAAAAATACTTGCGCTGTTAAACCAATATGCCGAACTCACCAATCCCAGAGATAATGCCACCCAACCAAACGCTACTTGCAGCAATACATTTGGTGATACTGTGCATAAGTACAATGCGATAAATGTACCAAAGGTATAATAATACTTTATATGGATTTGGGGCTGCATAATTGATCCTCATGAAATTGGTATTAAAGAAAAAAGCGACACATTACTGTGTCGCTTAAGTTAATTAACAGTCTGGATCTTCTGCTTTCATACCTTCTTTTACATCTTCACAAGCATCTTCAACTGCATTACCAGCATCTTGGATCATTTCATCCACTTTCTCACCTGCATTTTCAGCTTTGTTGTCAGAACATGCTGACAAACCTGCAGTGAACAACACCATTAAACTTGCCATTGTGAGTAATTTTAATAATTTCATAATTCATCTCCTTGATGATGGTAAATATTTGATAGCTTTAAAATATTTTGACTAACTACATTAAGATAAGCTTATTTATCAACTTTGCTATGTTTATTATCGTGGTGACTTACCACGAATGGCATTCGACACGAGAGAAATCACCAATAAGACAACAAATATAAAGAATATAATCTTAGCAATCCCTGCGGCGGCACCTGCAATACCAGTAAAACCAAATAAACCTGCAATAACGGCTACCACTAAAAACATAATTGTCCAGCCCAACATAAAAACCTCCTCGGTGTTTTAATGTACTATGAATAAATCAACAATCTCAGCACATCGTGTTAATCATGTATTTCTCATCTTTCGTATATTAACTAAAGCCAACATCGTGCCAACTTCAACTAAAATTCGTAACAATTTGATTTTAAATGACTAAATTTTAATTTTAAAATAAGAGAAGCGATGAGAGTTAATATCAATGGGAAATTTTTACCGACAGTTCGGTAAGAGTTTCAGCCTGTGTAGGCTAGAAAGATAAGAAAAAGCGGCTACCACAGTTTTACAACTCTTTGTGATGAAATTTGGATCGCTCTGTTTCTGTTTGGCTAGGGCAGTTTCATCGATATCAATGCTGCAAGGGTTACAAACCCACTGGAGATCCACAAACACGCCTCTAAACCATATTGCTGGTATACCCAGCCAGACAGTACCGTACCAATTAACCTTCCCATGGCATTGGCCATATAGTAAAAGCCCACATCGAGTGACACACCATCACTGCTTGCATAGCTAACAATAAGATAGCTATGCAATGACGAGTTAATGGCAAACACGGCACCAAATAACATTAACCCAGCAATGAGAGTTTGCTTCACGTAAAAGTCGAAATGCAGTGTTAATGCAATGCCTACGGGGATAACGAATAAGTAAACAGCCCATAAAAAGGCCGATCGCCCTGTTGGCACTCGGCCTTGCTTTTTGCCGGTAAAATAGGGGGCAAAAGACTGGACAATGCCATAACCAATTACCCAACAAGCCATAAATCCACCAACCCACCAATGATCCCATTGAAAGGTCACCGCTAAAAATACCGGCAATGCCACAACAAACCACACATCGCGAGCACCAAATAAAAACATTCGTGCGCCAGACAACAAGTTAATAGCCTGACTTTTAGAAAACATATCGGTAAATTTGGGTTTATTTTTCGCTTTGCCTAAATCCGCTTTTAGGCTAAATAAACTAAACAACCACACACAAACCAATAAAGCGGCCATCAATATCAATGCGCCGCGAAACCCTAGCAACGTCAACAACAATCCACCCAAAAAGAAACCCACTCCTTTTAAGGTATTTTTAGATCCTGTAAGAATAGCCACCCATTGGTACAACTTGCCTTGAGCATCATTAGGCACCAACATTTTAATCGCACTTTTAGCGCTCATTTTATTTAAATCTTTGGCGATACCCGACAAGGCCTGCGCAGCCATAACGTACATTACGGTTAACATTTCAACGGGCACAGTTAGCATGGTTAACGCCACAATTTGCAAACCTAAGCCAATGTTCATTGTTTTGTTTAAGCCCAACCTTGCGCCTAACCATCCCCCCACAAGATTAGTCACTACACCAAAAATCTCATAAAATAAAAACAACATCGCAATATTTAACGGGCTGTAACCCAATTGATGGAAATACAGCACCACCAGCATACGCAAAGCGCCATCAGTTAAGGTAAATGCCCAATAATTACCCGTAATAATGAGATATTGCTTAACCTGCTGCGGTAATGCCCTAAATGATAACAGCCCCATATTGCGCTATTCCTTATCTGCCAGACCCACTTTACGCGCAAGCTCAGCAGTACGATTAGCATAGCCCCACTCATTGTCGTACCACACATACAGTTTCACTTGGGTGTCATTCACTACCATGGTCGACAAGGCATCAATAATGCTTGAGCGCGGGTCGGTTTTATAATCTACCGACACTAATGGGCGCGCTTCATAGCCCATAATGCCCTTAAGATCACTATCAGCTGCTTGCTTCAATAGTTGATTGACTTCTTCAGCAGTCGTTCCTCGGGCCACTTCAAACACACAATCGGTAAGCGATGCATTAGCTAATGGCACACGTATCGCATGACCATTTAGCTTGCCTTTAAGCTCAGGAAAAATATGAGTAATCGCAGTTGCAGAACCGGTTGTGGTGGGTATTAAGCTAATGCCACACGCTCGGGCGCGGCGTAAGTCTTTGTGCGGTGCATCTAAAATGGTTTGGGTATTGGTAATGTCATGAATCGTGGTCATTGAGCCATGCTTAATGCCGATTTTCTCATGGATCACTTTTACTACAGGCGCTAAACAGTTTGTGGTACAAGAAGCTGCCGTCACGATTGGATGAATGGCTTTGTCGTATAAGTCATCGTTAACGCCCATCACAATATTGAGCACACCGTCTTCTTTTACTGGCGCAGTTACCACAACCCGTTTTACACCTTGATCTAAGTAAGCTTGTAGCAAGGCTTTGGTTTTTATCTTGCCAGAGGCTTCAATCACCACATCGCATTTTGACCAATCAGTGTCTTGGGTAGCGACATTACGGCTGCAAGGAATGGCTTTACCGTTAATGACAATGGCATCACCGTCATGTGTTGCCTCGTGTTGCCAGCGACCATGAACTGAATCAAAGGTCATTAAATGTGCCAACGTAGCGGCATCGCCAGCAGGGTCATTAATATGCACAATTTCAACATCATCCCAATCATACGCCGCGCGCATGGATAAACGTCCCATACGGCCAAAACCGTTAATGCCTATTTTTATCGTCATAATATTGTCCTAAACTTTGCTATGTTTTTAATCTTGGTTGTAAGGATTAATTTGTTATTTGTATCAAGTACTCGGGTAAAAGGTTAACAATTGAAAGCCCTGAAATAGTCTCGCTGCAGCGAAGCTAAAATGCGGTCACATTAATGCGTAAACCAATGCTGTGTGCGGTTAACAATCGCCACCAGCGACAACATCACTGGCACCTCAACTAACACTCCCACTACTGTGGCGAGAGCTGCACCTGAATGTAAACCCAAAAGTGATATCGCCACGGCTACTGCAAGTTCAAAAAAGTTAGAGGTGCCAATTAAACAAGCTGGTGCTGCAATATTGTGCGCCAATTTTAACCATTTAGCCGCGATATAAGCGATGATAAAAATGCCGTAAGTTTGAATAATCAAAGGCACAGCTATCAAGCCAATGGTTTTAGGATCTGACACAATGACCTTGGCCTGAAAACCAAACAGCAACACCACAGTGGCAAGTAAACCGATAATCGACCATGGTTTTACGTTAGCCAAAAAGGAGCTAACCGCAGTAAGCCCATGACGACGATTAAGCAAGTAACGTGTTGTCACACCAGCAATCAGAGGCAATAGCACATACAACACCACAGAGATCAGCAAGGTTTCCCATGGCACTTGAATATCGCTCACCCCCAACAAAAAAGCAGTAATCGGCGCAAAGGCAAAAATCATAATCACATCATTAACCGACACTTGCACTAAGGTGTAGTTCGCATCGCCTTTGGTTAGTTGCGACCACACAAACACCATCGCGGTACAAGGCGCCACGCCAAGTAAAATCATCCCTGCGATATACTCTTGAGCCGATGCAGGGTCGACTAAGTCGGCAAACACCACGTTAAAGAACAACCAACCTAAAGCTGCCATGGTGAAGGGTTTAATTAACCAATTAATGACCACGGTCAGCAATAGTCCCTTAGGATTTTTGCCCACATCTTTTATGGAAGAAAAATCAATTTGCACCATCATTGGGTAAATCATCACCCAAATAAACACTGCTACCACCAAGTTAACATGAGCAATCTCAAGGTTTGCAATCAGTTGAAAGGCATCGGGCTGCCATAAACCTAACAACACCCCAGCTAACATACTTAAGCCAACCCATACCGATAAAAACCGTTCAAACATTCCCATAGCAAGACTCCAAACAATGAGGATACAGCACAAAAATAATAATCATGTTTTTACAACTCAGTATTAACGACAAAAACTCACCTTGTTCGGTCTATTTTGCATAATGTCTAACCGCTGTAATGACGACATTATCAACTCAAGATTGTTTTCGGTGGTTTGTGCTATTACCGATTTGGCCCATAGAGGTAAGTTAGGATTGATGCGATAAAATACCCACTGGCCGTGTTTTCTATCGCTAATAATTGCAGCCTTTTTTAACAAGGCTAAATTGCGCGATACTTTTGGTTGGCTCTCTTCATCCAATGCTTCCATCAGCTCGCACACACACAGTTCTCCGTGGTAATGGGCTAGCATGATGCTTTTTAAGCGAATGTCATCGGTAAGGCATTTATAAAATGTAATGGGATCGAAATCGATTAATCGTTCTGGGGCAGATTGATTGCACTCTTGGATTTTTGTCTCGGCGATAATCTCATTCGAGGCCTTGGAAGTGACTTTATTTTCCACCAGCAAAAACATCGACAAACGATTGTTAAGCTCGGTCATGGTGCTTGAAAATGGATGATTGCCTGGACGGGTTTTAGGATCGGGGAAATCCCACGCCAATTGTTTACCAGCACCAGGGTAACTTCGACATTCAGTATTGGCTTTATCACATAAGGTAATGACGTAATCGAAGTGTTTGCCAGAAAAAGTCTGCAAGTGTTTTGACACCAAATTGCGGGCATCAATACCAAAAAGAGTAATAGCCTCAATAGCTCGAGCGTCTACTTGCTCTGGCGATGTTCCAGCACTAAACACATCAAATTGCTTTGCCGCTTTACTGCGTAATAATGCTTCAGCCATTTGCGAACGCGCTGAATTGCCTGTACAGAGAAACAACACACTTTTCTTTTTCAAAATGAATACATCGACATGCAGAAAGTTATGCCAACGATTGTATATACGATATTTTATATATACAAGGTGCAATGACAAAATAATCTACCTACAAATTAATAAATAGATTTGGCTAACTAATTGATAACGGCAGGCGTCGACAAGTTTCATTATGCTGGAGAATACTAAACAACATGCAGTAACAAGCGACTTAAATCATTTCAGATGGTAAGGGTTTACTATACAAATAACCTTGTAAATTAGTGCAACCCATAGCCTTAAGTAGCTCATGTTGCTCTATAAACTCAACACCTTCGGCTATAGTGCAGAGCTCTAAATTAAGTGCTAACTGTACAATTGTGCGCGCAATAGCGGCATCTTTTTGATTACTGACGATCCCGTCGACAAATGACTTATCAATTTTCAATGTATCAATGGGGAAGCTCTTTAAATAGTTTAATGAAGAATAGCCAGTACCAAAATCATCAATTGCTAACTTCACACCTAACTCTTTGAGCTTAAAAAGCAAAGCTATTGCGTCATCAACGTTGCAGATGATCGCAGATTCGGTGATCTCCAATTCGAGTAGACTAGGCGGTAAATCTGTTTCAACCAGTGCACTTTTAACATGCTCAACAATATTGGCATGATTGAATTGCAAGGCGGATAAATTAACGGCCATACGTTGAAAATGAGGCAATTTTGCATGTATCTGTTTTGCTTTGTTACAGGCTTCAAGCAAAGCCCATTCTCCAATAGGAATAATCAAACCGCTACTTTCAGCAATCGCAAGAAAATCTATCGGCGATAACAAGCCTCTTGTTGGATGGTTCCAGCGTAATAGTGCTTCGTATCCAACAATTTCCCCATCAACTGAATTAACTTGAGGCTGATAATAAAGTACCAGCTGATCGCCTAGGGTGACGGCTTCTCGAAGTTCGGCTTCAAGTTTAAGCCGATCCATTAATGCCTTATGCATCTCATGTGAAAAAAGTTGAAAACTATTTTTCCCGCTATTTTTAACTTGATACATGGCGGTATCTGCATGTTGCAATAAAATATCGCCCGTAGCACCGTCATCTGGATAAAAGGAGATACCTATACTTGCCGAAATAAACGTTTTCTGTCCCTGAATAAAGTAGGGTTTGGACAGTGAATCAAGAATTCGCTGAGCAATAATCGCAACGTTTTCAAGCTCCTCTAATTGACATAAAAGTAACGTAAACTCGTCACCGCCCAAACGGGCAATATGTTCATTTTCGTATTCTAGCCGGCGCCCCACACTGAGCTGATCAGAAATGCGTACAGAGTCTTTAATACGTTGGGCTGCTTCGCATAATAATTGATCGCCAGCCTTATGCCCCAAGGTATCATTTATTCTTTTGAAGTGATCTAAATCGATAAACAGTAATGATAATTTGCTTGATTGTCGTTTTGCTAAGGCAATAGCAGAGTCCAATTGCATGAGAAACTTACGTCTATTGGGAAGGTCTGTTAACGTGTCGTAAAATGCATAATAGGCTATTTTTTGTTCTGACTTTTTCCTATTGGAGATGTCATGTACCGTGCCGCTAAGACGTGGCTCACCAAAATGATAAGTGATATCAGTTCTATCATGCAGTGTTATGACTTCGCCATTACTGTGTAAAATACGATACTCTATATCATACGGTTTTTTGGTCTTTAGGGCGTTCTTGACGGTTGTCTTTAAAAATTCCCTATCGTCAGGGTGAACGATTTCCAGCAAATAAGGCAAATTAATTTTCACTGCTTGAGGCTTCAAACCGACCATATGATAAACTTCATCAGAACAGTCTAATGAATCGGATGTAAAGTCCCATTCCCATGATCCCAAGTGAGCAATATTTTGCGCTTTGGCGAGCTTATTTTTACTCTTTGTTAATTCCTTTATTGTCTTATTTGCTTTAAGTACATAATGGATTCTATGGCTAAGCAGCGGCCATTGAACGGGTTTCGTCATAAAGTCTGTGGCACCAACATCGAAGGCTTTTTTTATGTCATGAGGCTGATCTAAGGCGGTAATCATAATAATGGCAACATTATCCCCTCCGGGCAACGAGCGAATAACAGAACAGCATTCAAATCCATTCATTATGCCCATCGAAACATCCAGTAATATTAGATCAGGAATATGCTTAGAAAACTGCTCTATGGCCTCCTCTCCACTACTGGCTTCAATAATATGACCTACTGACTGACTCAGCGTTCGACGCATTAACAATCTAATGGCTGGATCATCATCAACGATCAATACCACATCTTGAAGAGCATTTAATTCCATTAGGTAATCCCTTCTAATTTTAGCAACAATGCTTTTGTCGTTTGTTCAAGTGCTGGCAACAAGGTATCCGAGAGGTTATCAGCATCACTTAATTGGCCATTACGTGCAAATAACTCTATTTGACTCGCGATTGTCTGAACCTTTATCGCCCCTAAATTGGCCGAACTGGATTTTAATGAGTGTGCAGATTTAAACACCAGATCGGCATTGCCATCTGCTAACCCTTTAATAATATTCTCAATTAATTCTGGAGCATTTTGCAAATACATGTCCACGATACTCTTCATCAGGTCTGTTAAGTCATCAGGAGATATTTGTTTGATGTCATTAAGAGGGCCATCAATCAGCACAATCTGCTCTTGATGATAAAGGGTATCGACACACTCGGAGGAGCTTGCCGGTTCAAATACCCATTTATTCAAGCATTCTGATAGATTCTGGCGGGTGAAAGGTTTTAAAAGAGCATCTTTGGCACCCGCTTGCCGAAATAACCTTTTCACATTGGGTTGAATATCAGCGGTAAGAGCTATAATAGGTGTTTGATGATTAATACAACTCTTACCTAACTTAGTTATCGCTTGTGTGGCAACAATGCCATCAACAACTGGCATATGATAATCCATAAAGATTAAATCAAATTTTTGCTCATTTGCTCGAGTGATAGCTTCTTGGCCATTATTGACAATTTCACACTCATGCCCTAAAGACTCTAATAAACTTTTTACGACCAGTTGGTTGACCCCATTATCTTCAGCAACAAGCACTGTCGATTTTCGATACACCCCTTCTACGCTATTATTAGCGATGGACACCTTTTTGGAAGGGAATGAGTTGTCTACCGGCATAAGAGGGATGCTAAACCAAAAATGACTGCCTTCATCTAGAGTACTTTCAACACCATAACGCCCATTCATTAGTACAATTAACTGCTGGCAAATGGCTAAACCAAGCCCCGTTCCGCCAAACTCACGGGTAATAGAGTTATCAGCTTGCATAAAAGGAGTAAATATAGTCTTTAATTTGGATGTCGCGATGCCAATTCCTGTATCTTTAATCGTAAACGTAATAAAAGTATCTGAGGCGTCAAGGTGTTCACTCACCTGTATAGCAATAGAACCTTGATGAGTAAATTTTATTGCGTTTGATATTAGGTTATTAATAATTTGTCGTATTCTGAGTGAATCGCCTAAGTAATGTATGTGGTTTAATGGCGATATGACAACATCAAAATCAAGGCCTTTTTTCTGTGCTGTCACTTTATGAGATTGGCATGTAAAGGTGATAAGGTCAGCTAAATTAAACTCTCTGATGTCTAAATCCACTTTATTCGCATCAATCTTAGAAAAATCCAGTACCTCATTGAGTAACACGAGTAATGTTTGGGCTGAATCGTTGATCATTTGAACTGTATTGGAAACCTCTTTATTTAATTTAAAAGACGTAAGTAGATCTGAAAATCCAATAATGCCATTTAGTGGTGTTCTAATCTCATGACTCATCACGGCTAAAAATTCAGATTTTGCCTTATTCGCTTTTTTGGCTAGCTCAAGTGTTTGTTGTAATTCAATCGTACGCTCAGATACGCGAGTCTCTAAATCATGATTGATGGCCTCCAGTTGTCGACCTCGAGCATCCACTTCAGCGATCATTGCGTTAAAACTGTGTGCCAGTTTAGAGAACTCATCATGAGACTTGATGCTTACGCGCTGTGTATAGTCTTTTTTATTTGAGATTTGCTCGATAACATGTAAAAGCGTATTGAGTGGTTTGGTGAATAAAGATTGTAACCAGAACATAACCAGTAAACTGGCAAAAAAAGCAAACACACTTGTAGAAATAACCAGCACTAAATAATCATCCAATTGCTGAGACTGTGAGTTCATATTATCGGTGATTCGTAATACTCCCACGATCTCGCCTTCAGAGAGTAAAGGAGTATAAGAATAAGCACTGTCACGGTTAAATTTAATCAATTTTTTCTTAGAAGAAACAATATTGATTAATTCCTGCTGATCCATTTCTACTTGATAAGTATCACTACCTTGATATGACGCAAATTCATTGCCAGTAAGATCATAGATAGCCGCATGAATAATATCGGGTTGTGCAATGAGTGCAGATAAAGTCTTTTCAGCGGAAACGGGGTCATTAAAAATAACTGCAGAGAGGCTATTGCTCGCAACAATATCACTCAACACCGCCAAGCTTTGTTCTGCTTTCTCTTTGGTGATGGCATATTGCTTGGTAATTAAGGATGTAGAGATGATGACAATGACAATTATAGCGATTGCTAACATTGAAAAAATCAACTTTGTTCGAATTGATGCAAAATTCATTATTTTCATTGTTTAACCTCAAGTGCTAATTTTAATACCTGTGAGCTGATATTTAAGCCTGATGCCTCTAACACCTTACTATTAATATTGAAATATAATCGCTTATCCTGCTCGACGATTTCAATCATGCCTCCTTGTACCGCAAAACCGGAAATATCCGACACCGTTAAAATAGGTTTATTATCGACCGCTAAAAACAAACGCCGAATGAAATCTCTAGAGTTAGCATCAATAAATACCACATCACATTGTTCTATTTGGCTTGTTTCTAATAACTGAATAGCCTTGATTGACTTATTAGCTAGGGTTTTATTCGACAATTCCATAAAACTGTCATGATATTGATTGCCAAAAAAACAAATATGCCATGGAGATTGTTCATTGAGGCGCGAGTCTGGCCACTGAGTAAACTTGGCAAAGTTATAGGTAAACGCCGCTTTTAAATCAAATGAATTCTGGGCGTTAGATGGACATGGAAGCAGTAGAAATACAACCAATAATGAATACAGTATCTGTCGCCTCAATGCCGTTTTTTTCATTGTTGCGACCTTAAAAAGTTAAGGTTGCTTTAACAAAGTAACTTGGACCTACTCGATAAGGAAATTGAAAGGTTTCGCCTTCATACTCCAGATGGGCGGGGTGAAGTAAATTTTTGCCGAATGCTGATAATGTAACATTAGAATTAAGTCGCCAATGCAGCCCAATATCTACACCATAGTAACTATCAATGATCTTATTACTAAGGTCATTTAGGTTTAATATATTTGCCTCATCAATAAAACGCCATACGATATTTAGGTCAACATCACCAGTAATACTCCAATCCATCAGTGTCGATAACATATGCTCTGGCGCATCAGTATTTTGACTTTGACTCTCATCAAACTCATTTTGCGTGTAGCTATAATTTAGTTTTAATTGGATCGCATCTGTTGCAGTCCATATAGAAGAAAACTCGAAGCCATAATTATATCCAGCGAGATCATTATTAAATGGAACATTTTGCGAAATGTAACTGGGAAACGTACTGAAATCTGTTGTGCCATACAGAGAGCTGCGTAGTTGATCATAATTGTTATAAAACATTGTGGTATCAAAAGACCATTTTTGTGCAGGTATAAATCGATAACCCAACTCATATGATGTCATTTGTTCAGATTGATAATTATCATTTCCAATCACCCATGTTTTGACCAGTGGAACACCTGCTGATGGAGATATGTTTAGTGCATTAACCGAAAGATTATTTTCTGACCTCGATGGGGTTCTGACAGCGCGGGCAATAGAAGCCCACAGTTTGTTTTTTTCATTCAGTTGCCACATTAATCGAGCATTTGGTTGAACTTCAAAACCTGTGTAGTCGTTGTGTTCAAAACGTGATGCTAAAGTCAGCCACAATTCGTTGTCTACCAATGTCATCTGGTCACTAACAAATGCGCTCCATAAATGAGTTCGAGTCGATGACGAACCATTGTTTTTCATTACCGAGCTTTGGTCAAAATTGTCTTGTATATAGCGATAGCCTAATCCCCAAACCATATTATGATTTTGCCCAACAAACAGTTGATGTTGAAAATCAATATCAAGGGTTTCACTGCGAAAACCATACACGTATTCATCTCTTTTTGCATAATCATAGTAAGTTTGCAAACTATATTCTGAGGTAGGTGATAATGCTTTGGTGTATTTTGATAATAGATTAAAGCCATCACTTTTTATTTTTTGAGTGTTAAATTCACGATATAACGGACCGACCATAGATGCTATATGGGAAGCCTCTTGCATCTGTGTTCTATAAAAATCACTGCTTAACATGAGACTCGTATCTGTCTCAAGCTGTAGATCCACACGCCCCCCGAATTGAAGGTGCGTCCAGTCGTTATCTTTATCAATACTTGCTGAAGGTTCTACCAGAGAGCTATCAAGATCTTGCGGATAATGTTCAAGAGAGTCTTTACTTTGGCCTTTTAAATACACTCTTGATGTTGCATTGTCCGCGAGGGTTGAACCGTAATGAAAGCCTGCAAATCCTTGCTCAACATCTCCGGCGCCCAGTTCCGCATAACCCCCTAAGGTGTCAGCGGTGTGTTTGGTGATAATATTAATCACGCCATTTACCGCATTCGCCCCCCACATAGCAGCACTTGGACCCCGTATCACTTCGATACGTTCAATATCGGCCATCAGTGTATCTTGCACTTCCCAATAGACACCTGAAAAGATAGGAGAATAGAGCGTTCTACCATCCATCAACACCAATAATTTATTGTTGTAGCGGCCGTTAAAGCCACGGCTACTGATCGCCCATTTTTGAGAGTCGATCTGGGCTACATGCAGCCCTGGCACATCGCGAAGCACTTGGGGGATTGAGGTTGCCCCTGAGCGACGAATACTCTCGCTTGTGACAACATAAATAGCAGCGGGTGAATTTGATAAAGGCTGTTTCTGTTTTGACACTGACGTCACTTCAACATCCATTAACTCTTGTAGGCTGAGATCGAGAGAATTTGACTCGGCAGCTATGACAGTGAAACTGACTAGAAAAATGAATAGCGCAGTAAAAAAAATAACTTTCAACTTTAACATTTCTTAATGATTCCTTCACAAATTTTAGAGAGGACAGGTCAATTGATTAACGTATCAAAAGTTACATAATGAATTTACGCTATGAAATTTGAAAGGGTATGCCGTATGGTTAGATTATGTCCTATTTTGAGGTAATTCAACATCAAAGGAATCACTAAATCGATACGTTTGTAAACTTATGTTCATTTTTGAGACCATAAGCATGAATATTGATATCATTCAGCGATATACGCTCTCATCACAATGTATTAAAGGTTAGATCTTCCTTTAGATGTTATTCTTTTGGGTATAAAACGGTAACGTTATTAAAGGATATTTAGATGGCCCCATGAGTGGGTAAAAATAATGTCACTCACAAAATAACGTCTTATTATCGTTTAACCTCAAGTGCTAACTTTAATACTTGTGAGCTAATTTTTAATCCTGATTGCTCTAACATCTTCATATTAACCTTGAAATATAACCGCTTATCTTGTTCAACAATTTCAATCATCCCGCCCTGCATCTCAAACCCCGAGATATCTGAAACGGTTAAAATAGCTTTGTTTTCTACAGCTAATAATAAACGAGGCGTTAATTCTCTAGATTTAGCATCAATAAATACCACATCACACTGTTCCACCTTACTGATGCCTGATAATTGAATAACGATAACAGGTTGAGTGGCCAATTTTTTATCAGAAAGGCCCATAAAACTATCGTGATATTGATTACCAAAGTAACAGATTGTCCACACAGCGGTTTCATTGAGTCGGGATTCAGGCCATTGGGTAAACTTAGCAAAGTTATAAGTTAATGCAGCTTTTAACCCGAATGCATCCTCCGCCATAGATGTACACGGAAACAGAGCAACTCCCATTATCCATAATGAATACAACAACTTTTGGCTAAAGCTCGTTTTTTTCATGATTGTAAGCTTAAAAAGTTAAGCTTGCTTTAACGTAATAACTAGGCCCTACTCGATAAGGGAATTGATAGTTCTCACCTTCATACTCAAGGTGAGCAGGATGAAGTAAATTTTTTCCGAACGCCGATAACAAAACATCAGGAGTCACAGCCCAGTGCAACCCAATATCTAAACCATGGTAGCTATCAATGGTTTTAGTGCTAAGGTCATTGGTATTGATGACATAAGCGTCTCCCATAAATCGCCACACAAGATTAAGATCAATTTGATCAGTAATACTCCAGTCCATCATTGTCGACAACATATGCGATGGCGCATCAGTATTTTGACTTTGATTTTCACCAAACTCATTTTGAATAAAACTATAATTCAGTTTAAATTGGAGATCATCGGTTGCTGCCCACATAGAAGAGAGCTCAAATCCATAATTATGTCCTTTAAGATCATTCTCAAATGTTAAGTATTGTGAAATGTAATTGGGAAACGTGCTGAAATCTGTTGTGCTGTTGAGAGCGCTGCGCAGTTGATCATAGTCGTTATAAAATATTGTTGAATCAAATGACCATTTTTTTGCAGGAGTAACACGGTAACCCAATTCATAGGAAATAATTTCTTCCGATTGATAATGCTCGTTACCAACCACCCATATACTGACTAATGGAGATTCAACCGAAGGCGGAATATTTTGCGTGTTAACTGATAGATTATTTTCTACTCTGGAAGGTGTTCTGATTGCGCGAGATACAGAAGCCCACAAATTATTTTTTTTATTCAACTGCCACATTAATCGAACATTCGGTTGGATCTCAAAGCCGGTGTAGTCAAAGTGTTCAACACGCGTTGCTAAGGTAAGCCACAATTCATCCTCTATTAACGTCATCTCATCACGAACAAATGTGCTCCACAAATGAGTTCGAGTAGATGCGGACTCACTACTGACAATGATAGTGCTTGGGTCGAAATCATCCTTTATAAAGCGGTAACCTAGCCCCCAGACAATATTATGATTTTGCCCTAAAAGCAGTTGATGCTGGAAATCAATATCAAGGGTTTCACTACTAAAACCATACCAATCATCGTCTCTTTTTGCATAATCGTAGTAAGTTTGCAGACTATATTGTGAGGTTGGCGATAGCGCTTTGGTTAACTTTGATAATAGATTAACGCCATCACTGTTTATTTTATCACTATTGTATTCAATATATGATGGGGCAACTAATGTTGGATAATAGGACGTTTGCTGCATTTGAGTGCGATACCAATCACTGCTCAACATTAAGCTTGTGCCGGTCTCAAGCTCTATATCAACGCGGCCGCCGACTTGTAGGTGAGTCCAGTCGTTATCCTTATCAACACTTGCAGAAGGCCCCACAAGGTAGTCACCGAGATCTTGTGGATCATGTTCAAGAGAGTCTTTATTATGACCTTTTACATATACTCTCGATGTTGCATTGTCTGATAATGTCGAACCATAACGGAAACCAGCAAATCCTTGCTCATAATCGCCGGCGCCTAGTTCAGCATAACCTCCAGAAGTGTCTGCACTGTGTTTGGTGATAATATTAATCACGCCATTTACCGCATTAGCCCCCCACATAGCAGCACTTGGTCCACGGATGACTTCAATGCGTTCAATATCGGCCATCAGTGTATCTTGCACTTCCCAATAGACGCCTGAAAATATTGGGGAATAAAGGGTTCGACCGTCCATCAATACCAATAATTTGTTATTGTAGCGGCCGTTAAAACCACGGCTACTGATCGCCCACTTTTGTGAGTCTATCTGGGCTACATGCAGCCCTGGCACATCGCGAAGTACTTGCGGAATTGAAGTTGCCCCAGAATTTTGTATATTTTCGCTTGATATTACATAGATTGCGGCGGGTGAGTTAGATAAAGGCTGCTTTTGTTTTGATACCGAGGTGACTTCAACATTTAGTAACTCTTCTAGACTCAGATCGAGAGAGTTTGATTCATCAGCGATGGCAGTAGATATTACAGAACAAGCTAATAGCACAGAATAAGAAATAACGTTCAACTTTACCATTTCCAATAATTCCTTCGCTAAACTAAAGACTAAAGCAACAACTAGCTGATTAAAAACAAAACATACAGCTAACTTACATGATTAGGTTGCAAAAGTATTTCGCAGGATAAGACTATTAACTACTTTTGTGTTGTAGATCTAACGTAAGTACGAAATAAGAACGAATACATTTTAATCTCATTGTTAATCGTTCATTTCGACAATTAATACCAATCCTATTAAATATGTGATCTTTCAGCGGGAGTTCAAAGTGCTGTAGGCAATGCAGATGATTGAAGCGAATAGTGATCCTCGGTAACAAGCTCCTGCGTTACTCTACCTCCAGCATCTGACCGCCATGGATGGTGGGAATGTCTTATTTTTTATGGAAAAAAATAGACCATGCAGTCGT